>JAOPUS010000374.1 GCA_025963345.1 Blastococcus sp.
AGGGCATCGAGGGCCTGGTGCACATCTCCGAGCTGGCCGAGCGCCACGTGGAGATCCCCGAGCAGGTCGTGCAGGTCGGCGACGAGATCCTGGTCAAGGTCATCGACATCGACCTGGACCGCCGCCGCATCTCGCTCTCCCTCAAGCAGGCCAACGAGGGCGTCGTCGGCGACGAGGAGCAGTTCGACCCGGCCGCCTACGGCATGGCCGCGTCCTACGACGCCGAGGGCAACTACCTCTACCCGGAGGGCTTCGACTCCGACACCGGGGAATGGCGCGAGGGCTTCGACACCCAGCGCGAGGAGTGGGAGAAGCAGTACGCCGATGCCCAGGCTCGCTTCGAGGCGCACCGCAAGCAGATCGCGGCCGCCAAGGAAGCCGACGCCGAGGCTGCTGCCGGTGGCAGCTACTCCAGCGAGGACGCCGCTGGTAGCCCCGACGCTCCCAGCACCGGTGGCACCCTGGCCAGCGACGAGGCACTTGCCGCGCTGCGGGCCAAGCTCGCCGGCGGTGAGTAAGCACTAGCTCTACCGGTCCAGAGGCCCGGCGTCCCTGACGGGGTGCCGGGCCTCTGGCGTTCTGCAGGCACGCGAAAGGGCCCGGGGACGACGTCCCCGGGCCCTTTCGCGTCGCTCAGAGGCTGAGGATGATGGCGAACGCGGTCCGCGGTCGGCCGCCGGAGCCCGCGAGGAAGCTCCAGGTGTGCCGTCCGGCGGCCGGCGCCTGGAACAGCCACCGCGTGAACGAGCTGCGGGGCGTGGCAGGCCGCTGGAACTGCATCCGGTCGCGCACCGCGGGGATGTCGCTGCAGCGGACGCCGGTGGGCGTGCCGAGGCGGTGTCGGCCGGCGCCGCGACGGGCAGCGCGGGTCGTCGGGGATCCAGCGTGCGTGGAACGGGACATGATCGGGTTCTGCCTCTCTCGGCGGGGGAAGATCGCCACGGCGGACGTTATGGGCTGTTGCTGGTGTGACTGGAGCGACGCGCCGGACAGGATTGACGGGTGTTACTCGCCCGTGACCTTTGACGCGGAGGCGTGGTCGGGAGAACGGGTCGCTACTGTCCGGGCGTGCTGCGCATCGGGCTGACCGGCGGGATCGGGTCGGGGAAGAGCACCGTGTCCCGGCTCCTGGCCGAACGCGGGGCGGTCATCGTGGACGCCGACGCGATTGCCCGTGAGGTGGTGGGACCGGGCACCCCGGGGCTGGCGGCTGTCGCGCAGGCGTTCGGGGCCGCGATCCTCGCCGCCGACGGGTCGCTCGACCGGCCGGCCCTGGCCGCGGTGGTGTTCGCCGATACGGAGCAGCGCGCGAAGCTCGACGGGATCGTCCACCCGCTCGTGCGGGCACGGGCCACCGAGCTCGCTGCCGCCGCACCTCCGGACGCCGTCCTCGTCAACGACGTGCCGCTGCTCGCCGAGACCGGTCAGGCGTCGTCCTACGACCTCGTGGTCGTCGTCGAGGCCGATGTCGAGACCCGGGTCGCCCGGCTCGTCCAGCGCGGGCTGACGGCGGAGGACGCCCGTGCCCGCATCGCCGTGCAGGCGACCGACGAGCAGCGCCGTGCCATCGCCGACGTCGTCCTGGACAACAGCGGCACCCCGGAGCAGCTGGCGGCTCAGGTGGAGCGGTTCTGGGCCGAGCGTGTGGCTCCGGCGCAGGGATGACGACCGGCGCTCGGCGTGCGTCGCTCAGGCGGCGCTGACCGGCCGAGGCTGTGTCAGCGTCAGGCCTGGCAACAGCCGGTCCCGGGACGCGCGGGCGGTGTCCTGGACCGAGCGCATGTCGTGACTGAGCAGCCGGCCGGCCGCCTTCACCAGGCGGCCTCCGACGAACACCGTGTCCACGTTCTCGCTGTCGGCGAGCGTGACGGCGGCGGCCAGGTCGTTGACCAGGAACAGGTTCGCGAGATCCACCTGCAGGAGGAGGATGTCCGCCTGTTTTCCGGGTGTCAGGCTGCCGATGCTCTCCTCGAGCCCGAGGGTTCGTGCTCCTTCGAGGGTGGCCATGCGCACGGCGTCCCGGGTGGTGAGTGCCAGGCTGTCGGTCCACTCCCCGCGTTCCAGAGCCAGGCGGTTCTGCTCGCCGCGCTCGGCCTCGAGCGTCCCGCGCATCTCGGCGAACAGACTGCCGCCGACGCCGCTGACCACGTCCACGCTGAGGCTCGGCTGCACTCCCGCCGCGATCAGCCGCCCGGTGGCGGGGTAACCGTGTCCCATCTGCATCTCCACGCGGGGGGAGATCGACACGTGCCCGCCGGTGTCGGCGATCCTGCGCAGCTCGCCGTCGGTGCAGGTGTTGCAGTGCACGTAGATGACGTCCGGGCCGAGCAGGTGGCGGTCGTCCATGGCGGTGATCGAGCGTTGCTGCCCGAGGAGGCCGACGCCGAGATGGAGCGATGTGCGTAGATCGAGGGACCGGGCCAGCGCCAGATCGGTGACCGTCTCGTCGACGGAGGAGAACTCCGGGCCGAGGCTCGCCAGCGCCATCGTGAGTCGCTGGTCGTCCGACGAGAAGTACGTCGAGCGGACACGGGAGACGTCGTCGCCGTACCAGGGGGCCGCCGGGCTGCCCGGTGCTCCGTACCCGAAGATCCCGCGGATCCCCGACTCGCGCAGCCCCTGCACCGCGGCGTCGGCGTGCTCCGGGCTGTTCATGATGTGAGACCAGTCGAAGACTGTGGTGACACCGCCGTTGAGCGCCTCGAGTGAACCGAGCAGATTGGCGATCCGGACGTCCTCCGCGGTGAATCGTGGTCCGAGGCCGCCGAGCATGCCCTCGACGTACTGGCCGATCGTCCAGTCCGCGGCCACCTGCCGTACCGACGACTGCCAGAGGTGTCGGTGCGTGTCGATCAGACCGGGCATGACGATTCGATTCGTGGCGTCGATGCGCTGGGCGTCCCGGGCGTCGACCCGTTCCCCGACCGCGACGATCCGGCTGTCCTCGATCAGCACGTCTCCGCGGGGGAGATCGCCGATCTCGGGATCCATGCTGAAGACGATCCCGCCGGTGATCAGGGTCCTGTGGGTCATCGAGTGCGCTCCTTGGGGTGTCGGGCCGCCGATGCGGGGCCGGCTCGGTCGGCGGGCGCGGCGGCCCGCGATGAGTGCACGACGACGCCCCCGACGACCGTGAGCACCGAGGAGATGGTGGGGATGTCGTCGTCGGGCACGGTGAAGTAGTCCTGGTCCAGAACCGCGAAGTCCGCGCGTGCCCCGGGACGGAGGTGACCGCGGTCCTCCTCCTCGAAGGACAGCCAGGCGCTGCCCGCCGTGTAGGCGTGCAGCGCCTGTTCGCGGGTCAGGAGGTGCTCGGCGGCGCGCCGCTGCACGCCGTCGAGGGAGCGTCCGGTGATCAGCCACCACAACGACAGCCACGGGCTGTACGACGAGGCCCGGGTCGCATCGGTCCCGGCGGCCACCGGGATCCCGGCGCGCAGCAGGTCGCCGGCGGGCGGTGCGCGGTGCACCGCCTCTGCGCCCCACACCTCCTGTGAGGCACCGGCCTTGAACACGAGGTGGTCGTCCAGCACCACCCCGGCACCGAGTGTGCGCAGCCGGGCGATGTTGTGGTCGCTGATCAGGTCGGCGTGGGCCAGCGAGAACCGCAGGCCGGTCAGCGGCACCTCGGCGTGCACCTTCTCCCAGGCGTCCAGGATCCGGTTGATGGTCGTGTCCAGGACGGCATGGACGTGCATCGGCCAGCCACGCCGGGCGGTCTCCCGGCTGATGCGCTCGAACTCGCCGCACGCCTCGTCGGAGATCTCGAAGGGCTCCAGCCCCTCGAAGTCGTGACAGCCGAAGTGCACGACCTCTCCGATGCCGAGATAGCTCAGCATCTCGTCACCGAATCGGCTCTGGGTGTGCTGCAGCCACCCCGTGACCTGCTCGACCTCCCGTCCCGGGTCGACCGCGGAGAGGAACAGGCGCAATCGCATGGTGAGCTCGTCGCGGCGCCACAGGTCGAACAGGGCGTCGTACCGCGCCGGGTGCATGCCGAACCCGCCGGGATCGACCAGGCCGGTGAGCCCGACCGCGTGCAGGTCGTGGAGCATCGCGCGGGTGCTGGCCGCCTCCTCGGCCGCTCCGCGGACGGGCATCGCGTTCAGGCAGAGCGAGAAGGCCCCCAGGCCACGAATGATCCCGGTGGGGTTGCCGTCCGCGTCCCGTTCCACGACTCCTCCGGGCGGGTCCCCCTCCAGACGGTCGATACCGCTGGCGCGCAGAGCCGCGCCGTTCAGCACGGCGTGCTCGTAGAGCGACTGCAGGTATACCGGGTGGCCGCCGCCCGCCTCGTCGAGCTCGGTCGGGGTGGGGGTCCGCTGCTCCGCGAACTGTGTCGGGTGCCAGCCGCCGATGGCGCGGATCCACTCGCCGGTCGTCAGTTGCCGTGCTGCCCGCCGGATGTCGTCGAGCGCGGTGCCGACGTCGGGCAGACCGGTCCAGTGCAGCTCGGCGTCCCACGTCGCCCCCGCGCGGACGGCATGCATGTGCCCGTCGATCAGCCCGGGCACGATCCGTCGCCCGGCCAGGTCGACGACTCGGCAGTCGGGGGAGGCGGCCGCCCGCGCCTCCTCCTCGGCACCGACGGCAACGACCCGACCGGCGGAGACGGCCAGGGCGGTGGGCTCCGGACCGGACCGGTCGAGGGAGCCGGTCCAGATCAGGCCATGGACGTAGAGCGCGTCGCCGGTCACGCCGCTGTGCCGGGCTCCGGGGACCAGTGGCGGCCCTGTCCACGGCCGGCATGCTCTCGCGTCACGGTGGCCGGAGCGGTGTGCACGGCTGTCACCTCACTGATCCGTGTGGGTGGAGATGCCGGACACTACAAACGATTGCAATCATGGCGCAAGGGTGTCCCAGGATGTTGACAGCTACTGCCACGGTCCCGTTGAACCCGGGACGCAGAAGAGCCCCAGGTCGGTGACCTGGGGCTCTCGTGGTGGGCGATACTGGGATCGAACCAGTGACCTCTTCCGTGTCAGGGAAGCGCGCTACCGCTGCGCCAATCGCCCTTCTCCGGCCGGATGGCC
>JAOPUS010000386.1 GCA_025963345.1 Blastococcus sp.
CCGAGCCCGCGTCGGCCGGGCCGACGACCCGCCGGCTGCCGGGACCCTCACACGCGCTGCACCGCCGCGCACGCGCGCGTCAGGAGCCGCCCGCCGCACCGGCCCCGTCGGCTGCACGGGGAACTCGGGCGGCCGGCAGACGCCCACCCTCGACGAACTGCGGCCGGAGGGATGTGGCCGGACCGCCGTCGCATTGCCTCCACCGGCCACCGCCACGAGCCGAGGCCGCCACGGCGCCTGGACCTCCTCGTCGAAGTCCAGCACCGCCTGCTGTACACACCCCATGACCTGTCCTCCCGTCGCACCAGCCGATTCCGTCGAACATCTGTTCGATTCGAACTGCTGTTCGATGTCTACCGCACAGGTCGGACGAAAGCGACAGGACACGTCGCGACTTCGAACATGTGTTTGATCGAAGGCCTCCGGCGCGCTACCGTCCGTCCGACGGACACATGCGCTGCGCGAGCGGCGGACAAGGAGGCGACGTGGCGGAGAAGAGCGGGACGGCGGGGGGCCGCAAGGCAGCCGGGAACGCCACCGCGGGCACCGAGTCGGCCACCGTGCGCTCGTTCCCCGATCGTGCGGCCGACGGCGACGGCCTCACCCAGCGGCAGCGCCGTGTTCTCGAGGTCATCCGCGACTCGATCGAGCGTCGGGGCTATCCCCCGTCGGTACGGGAGATCGGGGAGGCGGTAGGACTGTCGTCGGCATCCTCGGTGGCCCACCAGCTGTCCGTGCTGCAGAAGAAGGGGTGGCTGCGGCGCGATCCCAACCGGCCCCGCGCCCTCGACGTCCGCCTGCCGGACGACAGCCCGCACTCGGCCGCCGCGTCCGACCTGGCCGCCGGCGCGGAGACTCAGGGATCAGCCCCGACGTACGTGCCGCTGGTCGGCCGGATCGCCGCCGGTGGGCCGGTGCTCGCCGAGCAGGCCGTGGAGGACGTGTTCCCGCTCCCCCGCGAGCTCGTCGGCGAGGGCACGCTGTTCATGCTCAAGGTCGTCGGTGACTCGATGATCGAGGCCGCCATCTGCGACGGCGACTGGGTCGTCGTCCGGCAGCAGCCCATGGCGGAGAACGGCGAGATCGTCGCCGCGATGATCGATGGCGAGGCGACGGTCAAGACCTACAAGCGGCGCGACGGCCACGTGTGGCTGCTGCCGCACAACCCCGCCTACGAGCCCATCCCGGGCGACGACGCGACGGTCCTGGGCCGAGTCGTCAGCGTGCTGCGGCGCGTCTGAGCCGACTTCCGACGGCGGGTCGCCGTCCTGGGGACCTCCGTCTCAGGGACGGCGATCCGCGGGACGGCGATCGGCGGGACTGCGGCGCAGCTTCCCGCCGATCCAGACGACGACGGTCGCCACGGCGGCCGCGATCAGCCCGTTGGTGATCGGCGAGAGTCCCGACCGGGTGAGGTCGGTCAGGCTCGGCACGGCGCCCACGACGGGCGTGGTCATCGCGACCACGGTCTCTGCCGCGAGCGGGACGACGGTGACATCGCTCGGCAGTCCCTCACTGGCGACCACCAGGGTCCGATTGTCCGCCGCGAAGCTGATCGCCTCGCCCTGCGGGGAGTCCGGGAGCGGGATCCGCACCGGCGCGGCGGCCAGGGCAGCCGGCACGTCGGAGCCGGTCAGCGCCCACACGTAGGCATCGGTATAGGTGCGCAGGGCCACGGCGCTGCCGTCGCGCGCGACCGCTCCCCCCGTCACGAGGAGCTGACCGGCCTGTCCGACGGGTCCGCCGGCAGTGCCGGTGAACGTCAGGTTGACCACGGCGACCTTGTCCATCGCCACCGTTCCACCGTCCACCAGGGCCGCCGCCGGCCGGTACACACCGCTGGCGCCCAGGATCTCCTTGGTGACGAGGTAGGGCGTGCCGTCCGGCGCGAGCAGCAGCGCCTCGGCGTCGTGCGGCCCGTCGGGGTAGGTCAGGCGGTAGATGCTCGTGGCACCGTCGGGCCGCAGTGCGATGAGCGCGACCGTCTGACGGTTCGCGTTGTTGTCGCCCGTGTCGGCCAGCCAGACGGTCCCGTCGGCGGCCACAGCCAGGTCCTCGGGGTCGTACGGGTCGACCGCGGCGGTGTGCACGTCGACGACCCGGCAGGCGGCGTCCAGCAGGAAGACCGATACCTGCTCGCCGCCGTCGTTGATCGCGACCAACTGGTCGTCGACAGCGACGAGGCCGGAGAGCTCGGCCAGCCGAGGATCGGCGATCTGGCACTGCGCCATCGGGCCGGCCACCTCTGCGGACGCAGGCAGGGGGCAGCCGAGGACGAAGGCGGCCCCGAGGGCACCCCCGGACGCCAGCAGTCGCCCCCGCGAGCCGCTACGCGGTCTGCCGGCCTGCTCGGGCACGTACCCAGCGTGACAGAACCGTTGCGTCCAGTGCGTGAACCACGCCCAAGAGCAACAGGCCGACGCATGCGCCCACCACGGCGTCGGTGACCCAGTGGTAGTCCAGCGAGATCATGGCCAGGCCGGTGACGACCGGACCGGCGATGCTCAGCACCCAGAAGGCGCGCTGCACCCGGAGCGGCAGTCCGTACTCGACGGCCTGCCAGCGGGCGACCCCCCACATCAGCACGGCGTTGGCGACGTGCCCGGACGGGAAGGACGCGCCGTCCTCGTGGAAGAAGAAGGAGCCGGGGAACCCGGGTGCGGTGCGGCCCGTGCCGTTCTTGATCGCGTAGACCACCACGGTGAGCAGGCCGAGCGCGATCAGGACCCGGACCAACGGCAGCCACGTGTGCCTGCGCCAGGCGAGGTAGCCGACGAGCACCGCGAGGACGGCGAGGATCGCCACCCGGCCACCGAGCTGCGTCAGCACCCACAGGAACGGGAAAGCTGCGGAGTCCTGCAGGTTCCAGTCGCTGATCACCTCGGAGACCTGCAGGTCCATCCGCTCGAGCCAGCCACGGGTCAACAGGTCCGCAGTGACCAGCGACCCCACGACGAGGGCGACGGCAAGCACCCACCAGGGCGGCCGACCGACCGAGACGACGCGGGTCCTCTCGGGCGCGCCGGCGTCCCTGATCACGCCGCTCGTCACGGGGTCACCGTACCGGGCCGTGACCTGACCGTGATCGTCACGACCCGGTTCTCACCGCGGCCTCACCCGACCGGGACGGCGAATTCCTCGAGGGTCGCGGCCAGCGCGCCGTCGACCCGTGCGGTCAGCCGGGTACCGGACTCCTCGTGCCGCTCGTCGAGCACCTCGCCGTCGCGGTGGACCCGTGCGACCAGGTCTCCCCGGTCGTAGGGGACGAGCACGTCGACGTCCACGTCCGGGTGCGGCAGACGTGTGGCGATCAGCTCGCGGAGACCGTCGATGCCGACGCCGGTCCGGGCCGACACCCACACCGCGCCGGGGAGCGCCTGGCGTAGGGCCAGCACGTCGTCCTCGGTCATCGCGTCGACCTTGTTGACGACGATGACCTCCGGGACGCTCGCGGCGTCGATCTCGCCGAGCACGACGCGGACGGCGTCGATCTGGCCCAGCGGGTCGGGGTCGGAGCCGTCGACGACGTGCAGCAGCAGGTCGGCCGCCGCTACCTCCTCCAGCGTCGAGCGGAACGAGTCCACCAGCTGGTGCGGCAGGTGCCGCACGAAGCCGACGGTGTCGGTGAGCGTGTACTCGCGGCCGTCGGGCGACTCCGCCCGACGGACGGTCGGGTCCAGGGTGGCGAAGAGCGCGTTCTCCACCAGCACGCCCGCGCCGGTCAGCGAGTTCAGCAGGCTGGACTTGCCTGCGTTCGTATAGCCCGCGATGGCCACGCTCGGCACGGCGTTGCGGTCGCGGCTGGACCGCTGGGTCGCCCGCGCGGTCGCCATGCCGGCGATCTCGCGGCGCAGCTTGCTCACCCGGGAGCGGATCCTCCGGCGGTCGGTCTCGATCTTCGTCTCACCCGGACCTCGGGTACCGATGCCACCACCGCCGGCGACTCGACCACCGGCCTGCCGGGACAGCGACTCACCCCAGCCGCGCAGTCGCGGCAGCATGTACTGCATCTGCGCGAGCTCGACCTGGGCCTTGCCCTCCCGGCTGCTGGCGTGCTGGGCGAAGATGTCGAGGATCAGCGCCGTCCGGTCGACGACCTTGACCTTGAGGATCTTCTCCAGCTGGTTGAGCTGGCCCGGCGTCAGCTCACCGTCGCAGATCACGGTGTCGGCGCCGGTCGCGGCGACGATGTCCCGGATCTCGTTGGCCTTGCCGGAACCCACGTACGTCGCGGCATCGGGCTTGTCCCGCCGCTGGCTCACCGCTTCCAGCACCTCGGAGCCGGCCGTCTCGGCCAGGGCAGCGAGCTCGGCGAGCGATCGGTCGGCGTCGACCTGGGTGCCTTCGGTCCAGACCCCGACGAGCACGACGCGCTCCAGTCGCAGCTGCCGGTACTCGACCTCGGTGACGTCAGCGAGCTCGGTGGACAGTCCGGCCACACGGCGGAGGGCCCCGCGGGCCTCCAGCGCGTAGGAGCCGGTGGTGTCGTCGGGCTCGTCCCACTGCCCCGTCGGGGCGGGGCGGGTCTTCTCGTCGAGCGGCATGGGATCCGGGGCGGTCGTCATCGTCTCCAGCGTTGCACGCCCCAGCAACTGGGGCACCTGAGTTGTCATCACGGGGTACAACGCATCGCACCCCCGAGTGCATCCCGCCTTCCCCCGGGTAGGGGCGGACGGACGCATCCACTCGACGAGGAGGGCCAGATGAGCGAGTCCGGATCCAGCAGCCTGAGCGCGAACGAGGAGATCGACGACCCGGGGCGGGACCCCAAGGGCCTCAACCCGCCGCGCAATCCCTTCGGTAGCGGCCCCGACCAGGACGGCGGTCAGGGCACACCGCTCGGCACCGGGAACGTCGGTCCCGGCGACAAGCCAGAGGCACCGACCGACGCCCCAGACACCCGGGCGGACACCGACGACTCCCCGTGAGCCGGGTCAGACGGCGAGCCATTCCGCACAGAGCGCACCGGCCGAGACGATCACGGCCGGGCCCGTGAGGACCGTCGTCCCCGCGCCGACCTGCACCGACAGGCGGCCGCCGGGGACGTCGACGACGACGGTCCCCTCGGCCCGGCCGCTCGCCGCCAGGGCCGCGTAGGCCGCCGCGCAGGCGCCGGTCCCGCAGGAGCGGGTCTCCCCCACCCCGCGCTCGGACACCCGGAGCCGGATGTGCGCGCCGGGCTCGAGCACGTTGATCAGCTCGACGTTGACGCCCTCGGGGAAGAGCGCCGGGTCGAACGTGGGCGCGACCGCGAGGTCCAGGGAGTCGATGTCGACGTCGGTCAGGCAGGCCAGGTGCGGGTTGCCCATGGACACCGCCAGGCCGGGGAAGACCTGACCCGACAGGCGCGCCTCGCCCTCGCCGAACGGGCGGGCCGGGCCCATGTCGACCCAGTACTCGCCGTCGGGGGTCGTGCCCACGCGGCGGGGGCCGCCGCGGGTGCCGACCAGGACGCCGGCCTCGCAGGTGGCCCGGTCCAGCAGCCCCTCGGTGACGAGGACGTGCAGGAAGAGCCGGATGCCGTTGCCGCACATCTCGGCGTGCGAGCCGTCGGCGTTGCGGTGGTCCATGAACCATTCGCAGCCGCCCAGAGCCTCACCCAGGACGGCCGGCGCGTCCGGCACATGGGCGGAGCGGACGACGCGCAGGACGCCGTCGCCGCCCAGACCCGCGCGGCGGTCGCACAGCCGGCGGACCATCGCCGCGTCCAGCCGGGCCTCCGGCCAGACGTCGCCGTCGGGGTCGGGCAGCACCACGAAGTCGTTCTCGGTGCCGTGCCCGAGGAGCACCCGCGCACTGGTCTGGTCGCTCACGTGCCCTCCTCGCTGACGCTCGTCGGACACGTGACCGACGCTGCTGTGCCTCTGCGTGAGCTCGCAAGCTCGCTCACGTCTCGATCGTACGGTCGGTGATCACCGAGCTGACGGCGTCGGCCAGGTCGGCGCGGGCGGCGTCGAACCAGGTGAGCGCGGGGTCGCGACGGAACCACGACCGCTGGCGGCGGACGAACCGGCGGGTGGTGCCGGCCGTCCGCTCGCGCGCCTCCGCTGCGGTGAGGGTGCCGTCGAACTGGGCGAGTACCTGCGCGTAGCCGAGCGCGCGGGAGGCGGTGGGGCCCTCACGCAGTCCGTCGGCGTCCAGCGCGGCCACCTCGTCGACGAAGCCGGCCGCCCACATGCGATCCACCCGGAGGGCGATCCGCTCGTCGAGCTCGGCCGGATCACGGTCCAGACCGACGACGACGGCCGGATAGTGCGGCCGCGGCTCCGGGAGCTGGGCGCGGAAGGGCCCGCCGGTGAGCTCGATGACCTCGAGGGCGCGCACGATCCGCCGTCCGTTGCTGGGCAGCACTGCGGCAGCCGCGGCGGGGTCGAGGCGGGCCAGCCGCTCGTGCAGTCCGGCGGGGCCGACCTGGGCGAGCTCCTCCTCGAGCCGTGCGCGGAGCGCGGCGTCGGTGCCAGGGAAGTCCAGCTCGTCGAGGACGGCGCGCACGTACAACCCGGACCCGCCGACCAGGAGCGGCACGGTCCCGGCGGCGCGCAGCCGGTCGATCTCGGCGCGGGCCAGGTCCCGGTACTCGGCGACGGATGCGGGCTCGCGGACGTGCCAGACGTCGAGGAGGTGATGGGGCACGCCGCCGCGCTCGGCGACATCGGGCTTCGCCGTCCCGATGTCCATACCGCGGTAGAGCTGCATCGAGTCGGCGTTGACCACCTCGCCGCCGAGGCGCTGCGCCAGAGCGACGGCCAGGGCGGTCTTGCCGGTGGCGGTCGGGCCGACCACGGCGACGACCGGGGGCGGCGGGTTCACGCCGCGGTCCAGTCGGCGACCAGGTAGCCGACCCCGAAGGGCGCGGCGTCCAGGTGGACGTGGGCGATGACGTCGCGGCCGGCGAGCGCCGCGCCCACCGCCTGCCAGGTCGGCGCCCCCGCCGCGAGCAGGCGTTCACCCTCGCCGAGGTCGAGCCCGGCGAGCACCGCCGCGTCACCGGAGGCCAGCGCCGCGGCGACGGCGGCGTCGAACGGGGCGGCCGCGTCGTCCAGGTATCCGGGGGCCTTGACGCTGCGCCGTGCCGAACCGTCGCCGATGGCGAGAACCCCGAGCGGGCCGGGCAGGTCGCGCACCAACTGGCCCAGGTCGGCCGGGCCCACGCCGACGCGGGCGCCCGCGAAGCCGGCCTCGTCGAGCAGCCAGGAACCGAGGGTGTGCGCGAGGGGCAGGCGGCGCCCGCCCGGCCGCACCCGCTCGGCGAATGCGATCTCCAGGTCGATGCCGAGCCCCCGCAGGTCACCGCCGTCGCCAGGCCCGAAGCGGACGCCGGGAGCCTCCCCGTCTCCGACCACGACGACCACCTCGGGCCGCACAGCAAGCATCCGCGCAACCGCCTCGGCGCATGCCCGGCGCAACTCGGTGGTCTCGGGCGCCGCCCGTCCCTCGACGCCCGGATGGAGGAGCGGCGGTGACGGGCAGAATGCGACGGCGACCGTCGCGCGGGCATCCCGCGCCGGCAGCCCTGGGGGAACGGCAGTCACAGCAGCAGTCTCCCGGATGCGACGTGGGACACTGCCGGACGTGTCGAGCACGGATAACCCCGGTTCCGGGGCGCAGCAGGCCTCTCCGCCGATTGTGGAGAACCAGGACGCCATCAGCGCGAAGGCGGTGAACGAGGAAGCGGCCACCCCCGAGGCGGCCCCAGAGGCAGTTGCCCCAGAGGCAGTCACAGAGGCGGTCACCCCCGACGCGGGCACCCCTGCCGCTCCCTCCCCCGCTGATGCGGCGCTGGCCGACCCCACCGCGGATGCGGCGGAGCCCACCGCGGATGCGGCGGAGCCCACCGTCGAGACGGCCCCTGAGCCGACTGACGAGCCGGTCGCCGAGCCGGCCGCGGAGGTGAGCCCGGAGGCCGTCGTCCCGAAGCCGGCCGCGCCGAAGCCGACGGCACCCCGTCCGACGGCACCCCGCCCGACGGCACCGTCCCCCGCACCGGCCGCCGCGCCCTCCCCCGTCGAGGTCCCCGCGGCCGAGGTGAGCGACCCCTCCGCGTGGGGCCGGGTCGACGAGGACGGAACCGTCTACGTCCGCACGGCCGAGGGCGAGCGTGCCGTCGGCTCGTGGCAGGCCGGCGAGCCGGCCGCCGGGCTGGCCCACTACGGACGCCGCTACGACGACCTCGCCACGGAGGTGTCCCTGCTCGAGGCGCGGCTGAAGGCCCATACGGGTAACCCAGGCGAGATCAAGAACAAGGCCCAGGTCCTCGCCGAGTCGATCCCCACGGCCGCCGCCGTCGGCGACCTCGACGGGCTCGCCGCCCGGGCGCGGGCGATGGTCGGCACGGCCGACTCCGCCGCTGCCGAGTCCCGCGCCGAGAAGGCCGCCGCCCGCGCGGGGCAGGTCGCGCGCAAGGAGGCACTGGCCGTCGAGGCGGAGCAGATCGCCGCGGAGTCCACGTCATGGAAGGCGGCCGGCGACCGGCTGAAGGCGATCGTCGAGGAGTGGAAGACGATCCGCGGGATCGACCGCAAGACCGACGAGGCCCTGTGGACCCGCTTTGCCGCGGCCCGCGACGGCTTCGGCCGGCGGCGCGGTGCGCACTTCGCCTCGCTGGACGCCCAGCGCGGCGAGGCCCGCTCGGCCAAGCAGGACCTCATCAAGGAGGCGCAGAAGCTGGCGACCTCCACCGATTGGGGCTCGACCAGTGCCGCCATGCGCGCGCTCATGGACCGCTGGAAGGCGGTGCCGCGCACCGGGCGGGACGGCGACGACGACCTGTGGAAGGAGTTCCGCGCCGCGCAGGACGTCTTCTTCGCGGCTCGTGCCGAGTCGGACAAGAAGCGCACCGGCGAGGAGCAGGCCAATCAGCAGCAGAAGGAAGAGCTGCTCGCCGAGGCCGAGAAGCTCGACCCCACGACCGATCTGCGCGGGGCCCAGAACGCGTTGCGCAAGATCCAGGAGCGCTATGACGCCATCGGTCACGTGCCGCGCGGGGTCATGCGCTCGCTGGAGGACCGCATGCAGGCCGTGGAGCAGAAGGTCCGCGGCGCCACCGACACCTCGCGCGCCCGCACCGCTCCGGAGAACCCGATGGTGACCTCGATGCGCGCCGCCGTCACCAAGGCCGAGGAGCAGCTGACCAAGGCCGAGAACGCAGGCGACAAGCGGCGGATCGAGGAGGCGCGGGCCAACCTCGCCACCCGGCGTGAGTGGCTCGCCGAGGCCGCGAAGTCCGCCTCCCGACGCTGAGCTGAGAACTGCTGAGGGCCTTTCCGCAAGGAAGGGCCCTCAGCAGTCAGGCGGGAGCGCCGATCCGGGGCATGCCCAGCAGGATCCCCGGCGTCGACGGGCGGATGCCCAGCTCCGCGGCGTCCCCCGCCCGGGTGCGCCGGTGCGCGAGCAGCGCGCCATCGGCGACCAGGAAGTGCGGCTTGGCCTGCGTCACGACCGTCTCGACGATGTCACCGGGCCGGACGCCGTCCGCCGCGGTGAAGTGCACGAGCCGGCCGTCGCGGGCGCGCCCGGAGAGCCGGCCTGTTGCCGCGTCCTTGCTCCCCTCCCCCGCCGCCACCAGGAGCTCGACCTGCCGGCCGACGAGCGCCTGGTTCTCGGCCCAGCTGATCTGGTCCTGCAGGGCGGTCAGCCGCAGGTAGCGCTCCTGGACGACGTCCTTGGGCACCTGCCCGTCCATCTCCGCCGCCGGAGTGCCGGGGCGCTTGGAGTACTGAAAGGTGAAGGCGCTGGCGAACCTCGCCTGACGCACGACGTCGAGGGTCTGCTGGAAGTCGGCCTCGGTCTCACCGGGGAAACCGACGATGATGTCGGTGGTGATGGCCGCATCCGGCATCGCTGCCCGGACACGGTCGATGATCCCCAGATACCGTTCCTGCCGGTAGCCGCGGCGCATCCGGCGCAGCACGTCGTCGGACCCCGACTGCAGCGGCATGTGCAGCTGGTGGCAGACCGCCGGCGTCTCGGCCATCGCGGCGATGACGTCGTCGGTGAACTCCCGCGGGTGCGGGCTGGTGAACCGCACCCGCTCGAGGCCCTCGATGCGGCCTGCCGCACGAAGCAGATCGGCGAAGGCGCCGCGGTCGCGGAACCCGACGCCGTAGGCGTTCACGTTCTGGCCGAGCAGGGTCACCTCGAGCACGCCCTGGTCGACCAGCGCCTGCACCTCGGCAAGGATCTCGCCGGGCCGGCGGTCCTTCTCCGTGCCGCGCAGCGACGG
>JAOPUS010000392.1 GCA_025963345.1 Blastococcus sp.
CCGGGCCGACCCCACCGCCCGCGTGCTCGTGCTCGACCGCGCCGGCTTCCCCCGCGACAAGGTCTGCGGCGACGGCATCGCACCCGAGGCGCTCGACGTCCTCGCCGGGCTGGGCCTCGACCCGGCCGCACTCACCTCCGGCTTCCCCGCGGTGCCGCGGCTGCGGCTGCGCTCGCCCGGCGGCACCACGGTCGAACGGGCGATGCACCGGCCGGCCGCCGTCGTCCCCCGTGCCGTGTTCGACCACCGGCTGCTCACCGCCGCGCTCGCGTCGGGCGCCGAGCTGCGGCGGCACGTCGTCCGCCGGGTGACGGTGCGCCCGGAGCACGTCGAGGTGGACGGTTCCTTCACGGCCGGGGTGCTCGTGGGGGCCGACGGCGCGGAGTCCGTCGTCCGCCGGGCTCTGGGCATCCCGCCGAACCGCGACGACCGGCTGGCCATCGCCATCCGCGGCTACGCCCCCGAACCACCCGGTATGGACGGCGTCCAGGTGATCCTCACGACCGAGCAGCGCTGGCCGGCCTACGCCTGGTCCTTCCCGCTCGGCGACGGCCGGGCCAACGTCGGCTACGGCGAACTCGTCTCCGGCGCCGTCAACCGCGAGGGACTGCTCGCCGGGCTGCACCGGTTGCTGCCCGGGGTCGAGGCGGCGGAGCTCAGGGCCCACCGGCTGCCGCTGTCCACCGGGCGGCCGCGGCAACCCGACGGCCGCGTGCTGCTGGCCGGGGACGCGGCGTCGCTGATCAACCCGCTGACCGGGGAGGGCATCTTCTACGCCGTCCTCTCCGGCGCCCTGGCCGGTGCGACCGCGGTACGCGGCGGTGACGCGGGTGCGGGCTACCGGCGCGCGCTGCAGGTACGGCTGGGCCGGCACCTGCGGCACTCCTCGACGGCGTCCTGGGCGAGCCGCTGGCCGACGGTCATGGACGCCGTCTTCCGCGCCGCCGCCGACGACCAGCTGGTGTTCGACGACGTCGTGGACCTGGGCCTGGCCGACGGCCGGGTCACCGCCCGCACCCTCGCCGCCGCCGTCCGCCACCTCCGCTGACCCCGGCGAGATCTGCACACTCGCCGCTATCAGGGGGCTGATGGGGGCGAGTGTGCAGATCTCGCCGGGGTGGGCTGGGCATTTTCGGCGTGTTCCCGCTGTTACCCCCCGTAGGGTCCGCGACAACTCGCGTCGACCCGCCCCGACTTATCTGACTATCGAAGGCAAGTTTGCGACCTGTGAGTGATTCCCCGCAGTACCCCATCCGCCGCCGTGAGCGCACCGCCGTGCGCGAGGGCCGGGCCCGCGACGACGACCGCACCGCCGCCCGCATCGAGCGCCTCGCTCAGCAGAGCTGGGTGGAGGGCGCCGAGCCCGAGCTCCCGGTGCGCACCACCCGCCCCGAGCAGGTCGTCTTCCACCTCGGGCCGACCAACTCCGGCAAGACCTACGACTCGCTCCTCGCGCTGGCCAAGAACGGCCGCGGGGTCTACGCCGCGCCGCTGCGGCAGCTGGCGCACGAGGCCTACGAGCGCCTCTCCGCGCAACTCCCCTCCGGCACCGTCGGGCTCTCCACCGGCGAGGAGGAGATCAACCCGGACGCCCCGATCGTCTGCTGCACCGTCGAGAAGGCGCCCATGCGCGGCGACCTCCTGGTGCTCGACGAGTCGCACTGGGTCGCCGACCCCGACCGCGGCCACCACTGGGCGCGCCTGGTGCTGACCGGCGAGTACCGCGAGATGCACCTGATCTCCGCCGCCGAGGCCTACCTGCTGCTCAAGCCGCTGGTCGCGGACACCAAGAAGCTGACCGTGGTCAACCACAAGCGGCTCTCGCGCCTGGACGTGCTCCGCGCACCGGTCCGCGCCGAGGGGGTGCGGCCACAGACGCTGGTCGTCGCCTTCTCCCGCAAGGCCGTCTACGCCGTCGCCGCGGCGCTCGACCCGCACCGCCCGGGCAAGGTCGGCGTCCTCTACGGGGCGCTCCCGCCGGCGACCCGGCGCGACGTCATCGACCGCTTCACCCGCGGCGAGCTCGAGGTCCTGGTCACCACCGACGTCATCGGCCACGGCATCAACGTGCCGGCCACGACGGTGCTGTTCGCCGAGACCACCAAGTTCGACGGCGTCGAGCGCCGGCCGCTCCGCACCTGGGAGACCGCGCAGATCGCCGGGCGCGCCGGGCGCTACGGGCTGACCGGGCACGGGCAGGCCGGCGTCCTCGCCGGGGTCACGGGCCTGAAGCCGGACGCCGGACTCCTCGTGGCCGGTGCCGAGGTCGCCCGTGGCGACGCGATGAGCGACCTGCCCAAGCGCGCACCACGGCTGCGCCCCGAGCTCGACGACCTGGGCGCCTTCGAGCCGGTCGACCTCCCCGAGGCGCTGACCCGATGGATGGCGTGGGCCCGCGCGGCCACCCGCGACCAGGCCATGACCGCCGACGACGTCACCAGCCTGATCGTGCGCGTGCACGCGCTGCTGCCCCTGCTCAAGGGCCCGCTCGGTGCCGCCGGTGATCTCTGGACCGTGTGGCGGCTGATCAACCTGCCGATCGACTACAACCCGCCGCGCCGGACCCGCTGGCTCACGCTGGCCAAGGCCGCCCTGCAGTCGGCGGTCGGGCTGCCCGTCCCGCCCGAGACGGTGCTGGAGCCGATGCCGGCCAAGGGCAGCGTCGAGGACTACGAGCAGGCCGCCGCCGCGGCCCGCGACGCCCAGACGCTGCTCCGCTCGTTCCCCGACGTCGCGGGGCTGACCAGCGAGGACGCCGCACTGGTCGAGGACGCCTGCGCCACCCGGATCACCGAGCTGCTGCCCGACGCGATCACCCTCTCGGCCTCCGGGCGCTGCGAGGAGTGCGGCTCCGCGATCGCCCCCTGGTTCACCACCTGCCGCGACTGCTCGGCCCGGGCCGCCAGGCGACTCGAGGCCCACGACGTGCACCGGGACGGCCACCCCGGTGAGACCCACCGCCGGCACCAGCGGCCCGCGGCGAGCGCCGGCGGCCGTCCGGCACGCACCGACGGCCGCTCGGCCGGCACCGACAGCCGTTCCTCCGGCACCGACTCCG
>JAOPUS010000404.1 GCA_025963345.1 Blastococcus sp.
GGCGGCTGGAGGTGCCCGGCATCGGCGCGGGCGCATCCGGGCGGCGCTCCCGCGCCCGCTCCGAGCGTGGCCGGGTCGTCGGCTCCACGAAGCCCAGCGGCAGTGTCACCAAGCTGCACCTGGTCGACACGGTGCTCGCCGCAGCGCCGCACCAGCGGGCCCGCGGCCGCCGCGGGCCGGGCTTGCGGCTCGAGCGGGAGGACCTCCGGCAGGCGACGCTCGAGGGCCGCGAAGGCAACCTGGTGCTCTTCGTCGTCGACGCCAGCGGCTCGATGGGCGCCCGGTCGAGGATGACCGCGGTGAAGGGCGCCGTCCTGTCCCTGCTGCTCGACGCCTATCAGCGGCGGGACAAGGTCGGGCTGATCACCTTCCGCGGCGGCGGGGCCGAGCTGGCACTCCCGCCCACCTGGTCGGTCGAGGCGGCCGCGGCCCGGCTGACCAGCCTGCCCACCGGCGGGCGGACGCCGCTGGCAGCCGGGCTGCTGCGGGCCCACGAGGTCCTGCGCGTGGAGCGGGTGCGCGATCCGCGACGTCGTCCGCTGCTCGTCGTCGTCACCGACGGGCGGGCCACCGGGCCGCGCGGCGGTGACCACCTCGGCGAGGCCCGGCGCGCGGCCGGCCTGCTCGCCGGGAGTGCGGTCGCCGGTGTCGTCGTCGACTGCGAGTCCGGCCCGGTGCGCCTGGGGCTGGCCGCCACCCTCGGCATCCACCTGGGCGCGCAGACCCTCCGCCTCGAGGAACTGGCCGCCGACTCCCTCGCAGCGACCGTTCGTACCGCCCGGAAGGCGGCCTGAGATGCCGCAGGGCCAGGTCTCCGTCGTCCCCGAGGACGGGCTCACCACCCGCCAGCGCCGCAACCGCCCGCTCCTGGTGGTGCACACCGGGGAGATGAAGGGAAAGTCCACGGCCGCGTTCGGCATGGCGATGCGCGCGTGGAACCAGGGCTGGTCGATCGCGGTGTACCAGTTCGTGAAGAGCGCGAAGTGGAAGGTCGGTGAGGAGAACGCGCTGACCGTGCTGGGCCGGCTGCACGAACAGACCGGCGAGGGCGGCCCGGTCGTCTGGCACAAGATGGGCAGCGGCTGGAGCTGGTCGCGCCGCCACGGTTCCGAGGTGGACCACGCCGCCGACGCCGCCGAGGGGTGGGCGCAGATCAAGCGCGACCTCGCCGCCGAGGCACACCGCTTCTACGTGCTCGACGAGTTCACCTACCCGATGACGTGGGGCTGGGTCGACGTCGACGAGGTCGTCGAGACGCTGGCGAACCGACCCGGCAACCAGCACGTCGTCATCACCGGGCGGAACGCCGACCCGAAGCTGATCGAGGCCGCCGACCTGGTCGTGGAGATGACCAAGGTCAAGCACCCCATGGACGCCGGCCAGAAGGGCCAGCGGGGGATCGAGTGGTGACCGGCGCGTCGACGCCCATCCGAGTCGATCATCGGCATACGGCTGGGCACTCCCGGCGGGTCGGCAGCCAGATGCCGATGATCGACGGGGGGCGTGCGCGATGACCACCGCCGTCCCTCGCGTGGTGATCGCGGCGCCGTCCAGCAACGCCGGCAAGACCTCGGTCACCACGGGACTCATCGCGGCGCTGACCGCCCGCGGGCTGACGGTCTCCCCGCACAAGGTCGGCCCCGACTACATCGATCCCGGCTATCACGGCCTCGCCGCCGGCCGCCCGGGACGCACTCTCGACCCCTGGCTGGTCGGCGAGGACCGGATCGCACCGCTGTTCCTCCACGGGGCCCGCGGGGCCGATCTCGCGGTGGTCGAGGGGGTGATGGGTCTGTTCGACGGGGCCAGCCACCCCTCGGTCGAGCCCGGCTTCGCGTCCACCGCGCACGTCGCGGAACTGCTGCAGGCACCCGTCGTCCTCGTGGTCGACGCCGCGTCCCAGGCGCGCAGCGTGGCCGCGCTCGTGCACGGGTTCGCGACGTTCGATCCGGGCGTCCGGCTGGGCGGGGTGATCCTCAACCGGGTCGGCACCGACCGGCACGAGGCGATCCTGCGGGAGGCACTCGGGACGGCGGGAGTTCCGGTCGTCGGCGCGATCCGGCGCCTGGACCAGCTGCACACGCCGTCCCGGCACCTGGGTCTCGTGCCGGCGGCCGAGCGCTCCGCCGAGGCCGTCACCACCGTGGCGCGGCTGGGGGAGGTGGTCGCCGACGGCGTGGACCTCGACGCCGTCCTCGCGCTGGCCCGCACGGCTCCCCCGCTCGACGCCACCCCGTGGGACCCCGCCGACGAGGTCACCCCGGTGCCCGGACGGCCGCGGATCGCCGTCGCCGGCGGGCCGGCGTTCACGTTCGGCTACGCGGAGAACGCCGAACTGCTCGCCGCCGCGGGCGCCGAGGTGGTCACCGTCGACCCACTGCGGGACGACGCCCTGCCCGACGGCACCGCCGGCCTGGTCATCGGTGGCGGCTTCCCGGAGGTCTACGCCGCAGAACTGTCGGCCAACGAGACGCTGCGCGCCGACGTCGCGGCGCTCGCCGCCCGGGGCGCGCCGATCGCCGCGGAGTGCGCCGGGCTGCTCTACCTCGCGCGGGAGCTGGACGGCGTCCCGATGTGCGGCGTCCTCGACGTCGGGACGGCGATGACGCCCCGGCTGACCCTCGGCTACCGCGCCGCCGTGGCCCTCTCCGACTCGGTGCTGGCCCCCGCGGGCACCCGCGTGCGCGGGCACGAGTTCCATCGCACGCACAGCGACCCGGTCGCGGGACCCGCGCCGGCCTGGCAGTGGTCGGCGGCCGGACCCGAGGGCTTCGTGGACGACGGCGTGCACGCCTCCTACCTGCACCTCAACTGGGCCGGCAGCCCGGTCGTGGCCGAACGGTTCGTCACGGCGTGTGCCGAGACCGGCGCCCTCGCACGATCGGAGCCGCAGCATGCACATCGCTGAGGGCTTCCTGCCGCCGGCGCACGCGATCGGCTGGACCGTCGCCGCCGCCCCCTTCGTCGTGCACGGAGCCCGTGCGGTGGTGCGGGAGGTCCGGGAGAACCCGGAGTCCACGCTGCTGCTCGGCGCGGCCGGCGCCTTCACCTTCGTGCTGAGCGCCATCAAGCTGCCCTCGGTCACCGGCAGCTCCAGCCACCCGACCGGTACCGGCGCCGGCGCGATCCTGTTCCGCCCGCCGGTGATGGCGCTGCTGGGGACGGTGGTGCTGCTCTTCCAGGCCCTGCTGCTCGCCCACGGTGGGCTCACCACCCTCGGCGCGAACGCCTTCTCCATGGCGATCGTCGGGCCCTGGGCCGGTTACGGCGCCTACCGGCTCACCCGGGGACTCGGCGGCGGGTTGCTGCCCGGCGTGTTCGCGGGCATGGCCGTCGCGGACCTCGCCACCTACGTGACGACGTCGCTCCAGCTCGCACTCGCCTTCCCGGACGCGAGCAGCGGGTTCGCCGGCGCCGCCGCCAAGTTCCTCGGCGTCTTCGCGATCACCCAGATCCCGCTGGCGATCGGGGAAGGGCTGCTCGGGGTGCTGCTCTTCCGCGTGCTGACCGTGAACGCCCGGCCGGAGCTCGAGCGACTCGGAGTGCTCAAGTCATGAACCGTCGCACCCTGGTCACGGTGCTGCTCGTCCTGGGCGTCGTCGCGCTGTTCGCCGTCCCACTGATCGCGGGCGGTCCGGCGGAGTACACCGGTACGGACAACCAGGCGACGACCGTGATCCTGCAGCAGGACCCCGGTTACCGCCCCTGGTTCTCCTCGGTGATCCCACCGCTGTCGCCGTCGGTCGAGTCGGGGTTGTTCGCGGTGCAGGCGGCGCTCGGCGGCGGGGTCCTGGGCTACGTCCTGGGGCGGCTGCGCGGACGGCGAGCCGTCCGGGAGTCGGGCTCGGCGACTCTGCCGGGGACCGAACCGCAGTGACGGGGCTGGCCATCGACGATGCGGCGTGGAGCAGCGCCTGGCGGCGGCGCTCACCCGGCGACAAGCTGCTGCTCTGCCTGGGCCTCACGGTGTGCGCGCTCGCGCTGCCGGCCTGGCCGGGCAGCCTGCTGGTCGGGCTCACCGCGGTCGTCCTCGCGCTCGGTCCCGCACGGGTGCCGGCCCGGACCTTCGGCCGGGCGGTGCAGCTACCGCTGGCCTTCATCGTCGTCGGCGCGCTCACGGCCGTGGTGGAGGTCGGGGCCGGTGGCCTCGGCTGGGCGCCGGATGCCGGTGCGCGGGCCGGTTCGCTCGTCGGGCATGCGGTGGCAGGAAGCGGGGCGGTCCTGCTCCTGGCGACGACCACCCCGATGTCGGACCTGCTGCCGGCGCTCCGGCGGCTGAGGGTGCCCGAGGCCGTCGTGGAGGTCGCCTCGGTCGTCTACCGGCTGCTGTTCGTGCTGCTGGAGAGCCTGCGCACCATCCGCGAGGCGCAGACCGCGCGGATGGGCTACTCGTCGCTGCGCCGCTCGTACCGCTCCTCCGGGATCCTCGCCGCCGCCGTCCTCACCCGTTCCTGGGACCGGGCCCGGCGGATGCAGGAGGGGCTCGCCGGCCGCGGCATGGAGACCGGCCTGCAGGTGCTGCCCGAGGTGCTGCCGTCGTCGCGGGCCTTCCTGGCCGCCTCCGTGCTGGGGCTGGCCGGGATCGTCGCGGTGAGTGTGGCGCTCCGATGAGCCACCGGACCCTGACCGCCGAGTCGCTCGTCGTCGGGTACGAGCGCGGCCGGCCGGTGCTGGAGGGCGCCTCCCTGGCCATCCCCGCCGGGCGGCGGCTCGCGGTGCTCGGCGCGAACGGGTCGGGCAAGACGACGCTGCTGCGCTGCCTCTCCGGCGCGCTCAAGCCGTTCTCCGGGGCGGTCACGCTGGACGGCGTGCCGCTGGAGCACTCGCGGCGGGGGCTGCGCGCCCACCGGCAGGAGGTGCAACTGGTCCTGCAGGACCCCGACGACCAGCTGTTCAGCGCCTCGGTGGCCCAGGACGTGTCGTTCGGACCGCTGAACCTCGGCCTCGACGAGGCCGCCGTCCGCGAGCGCGTGGCCGAGGCGCTGCAACTGCTCGCCGTCGACTCGCTGGCTGCGCGGCCCACCCATCAGCTCTCCTTCGGTGAGCGCAAGCGCGTCGCGATCGCCGGCGCCGTCGCGATGCGGCCCTGCGTGCTGCTGCTCGACGAACCGACGGCCGGACTCGACCCGTCCGCGGTGGCCGAGGCGCTGGCCGCGCTCACCCGGCTGCAGCAGCACGACGCGACGGTCGTCATGAGCACCCACGACGTGGACCTCGCCCTGCGCTGGGCGGACGACGTCGCCGTCGTCGTCGACCGGCGCGTGGTGCAGGGCAGGCCCGAGGACGTGCTCGGGGACGACGACCTGCTCGCCCGCGCCCGCCTCGGCCGGCCCTGGGCGCTGACCGTGGGCGCCCGGCTGCGGGACCTCGGGCTGCTCCCGGACACCGCCGCCCTCCCACGTGACGTCGTCGGGTTGCTGGCCGCACTGCCCGAGCGGCCCGGGGTGCCGACATGACGGTGCCGACATGACGGTGCCGACATGACGACGGTCGGCATCGGTGCGGTCTCCGGCGTCACCGCCGAGGAGGTGCTCGCCGCGGTCGACGCCGTCCTCCCGCCGGGCACGGACGACGTCCGGCTGGCGACCCTGGACGCCCGGGCCACGGAATCCGGGATCGTCGCCGCCGCCGCCCGCCGGGGCTGGCCGCTGACGGGGCATCCGGCCGAGCGCCTGGCCCGGGTCCAGGTGCCCTCGCCGTCCGCGCGCGTCGCGACGGCGGTCGGCACGCCCTCGGTCGCCGAGGCCGCGGCGCTGCTCGCCGGCGGATCGCTGCTCGTCGGGAAGACCGTGCACGGCCGCGTCACGGTTGCGGTGGCGGATGACTGACCTCGACCACCACGGGGACATCGAGCTCGCCCCGGGGCTGGTGGACCTCGCGGTCAACGTGCGGGCCGGGACTCCGCCGCCCTGGCTGCGCGCGGTGCTCCACGCGGCGCTCGACGACAGCTCCGGGTACCCGGACTCCAGGGCGGCCCGCGCCGCCGTGGCCGCAGCACACGGCCGTGACCCCGCCGACGTGCTGCTCACCGCCGGAGCCGCCGAGGCGTTCACCCTCCTGGCGCGGGCGCTCACCCCGCGGCGGGCGGTCGTGGTCCACCCCTCCTTCACCGAGCCCGAGGCGGCGCTGCGGGCGGCCGGGCACCCGGTCTCGCGCCTGGTCCTGGAACCGGAGCGCGGCTACCGGCTGGACCCGGCGGCCGTGCCGGAGGACGCCGACCTCGTGGTGCTCGGGAACCCGACCAACCCGACCTCGGTGCTCCATCCGGCCCGGTCCGTCGCGGCGCTCGCACGGCCCGGCCGGGTGCTGGTGGTCGACGAGGCCTTCGCCGACACCGTGCCCGGTGAGCCCGAGTCGCTCGCCGGCCGGACCGACGTGCCCGGCCTGCTCGTCGTCCGCAGCCTGACCAAGACGTGGGGGCTGGCCGGGCTGCGGGTCGGGTACGTGCTCGGGCCGGCGCCGCTGATCGACGCGCTGGCCGCGCACCAGCCGCACTGGCCGGTGTCTACCCCGGCGCTCGCTGCCCTGCGCGCCTGCACGACCCCGGCGGCGCGGGCGGAGGCCGAGGCGGCAGCGATCGAGCTCGAGCACAATCGCCTGGCCCTGCTCGACGCGCTCCCGCCGGACGTGGAGGTGGTCGGCGAACCGCGCTCGTCGTTCGTCCTGGTGCGCATCGCCGGCGCGATGCGGGTGCGGCAGGCGCTCCGCGAGCGGGGCTGGGCGGTGCGCCGCGGCGACACCTTCCCGGGCCTGTCCCCCGATCACCTGAGGGTCGCCGTGCGCGATCCAGGGACCTCCCGTGCGTTCGCCGCCGACCTCGCTGCGATCCTTGCCTCAGCACCCGTTCCCGAGGAGATCCGCTGAGCACCGATTTCGCCGGCACGCTGCTGGCCGACACCATCGCCGCCGTCGTCCCCCGCGACGCGGTGGCCGAGCGGGCCGCCCGCGAGCGCCTGGACCGGATGACCAAGCCGCCGGGCTCCCTCGGCGTCCTGGAGGACGTCGCGGCCCAGCTCGCCGGCATCGCGGGCAGCTGCCCGCCGCCCCTGCCCGCTCCGGCGACGGTGGCCGTCTTCGCCGGGGACCACGGGGTGCACGCCCAGGGCGTCACCCCCTGGCCGCAGGAGGTGACCGGCCAGATGGTCGCCAACTTCCTGGCCGGGGGCGCGGTCGTGAACGCGTTCGCCGCGGAGCTGTGCGCCGAGGTGGTAGTGGTCGACGTGGGCGTCGCCGCCCTCCTGGACCCGGCTCCCGGGCTGTACGACCGCAAGGTGCGCCGCGGTACCGCCGACCTCGCTGAGGGTCCGGCGATGACCCTCGAGGAGGCCCGCGAGGCGGTCGAGGCGGGCATCGAGATGGCCACCCGGCTGGCGACCGCCTCGGGCTGCCTGATCACCGGCGACATGGGCATCGCGAACACGACGGCGTCCGCGGCGCTGGTCTGCGCCTTCACCGGCGCGACCCCGGCAGCGGCGACCGGCCGCGGCACCGGCATCGACGACCCCACGCTCGCCCGCAAGGTCGAGGTCGTCTCCCGCGCCGTCTCCCGCGTGCCCGTGCGGCCCACCACACCCGCCGCGGCTCTGGCCGTCCTCGCGGAGGTCGGTGGGCTCGAGCACGCCGCGCTCGCCGGGTTCGTGCTCGGGGCGGCGGCCGCCCGGGTGCCGGTCCTGCTCGACGGCGCCGTCGCCGGGTCCGCCGCGCTGGTCGCCGCGGCGCTCTGCCCGACGGCGATCGAGTACGCCCTGGCCGGCCACACGTCGGTCGAGCCGGGGCACGCCATCGCGCTGGAGTCCCTGGGGCTGCGCCCGCTGCTCGGCCTGGACCTCCGGCTCGGCGAGGGCACCGGCGCCCTCCTGGCCCTGCCCCTGGTGGCCAGCGCGGCGCGGGCGTTGCGCGACGTCGCCACGTTCGACTCCGCCGGCGTCACCGAGAAATGAACGCGACTCCCGTCGGCCCGGAGACCGGGGTGGTCTACCCGGTCGGTCTGCGGCTGCTCGACCGGCGCGTGGTCGTGGTCGGCGGCGGACAGGTCGCGCACCGGCGCGTGGCCGGGCTGCTGGAGGCTCGCGCGCGGGTCACCGTCGTCAGCCCGGAGGTGACCCCGGCCCTGGAGGCCCTGGTCGCACCGGGCTCGATGACCTGGGTGCGCCGCGGTTACGAGCCCGGCGACCTCGACGGCGCCTGGTACGCGGTCGCGGCGACCGACGACCCCGCGGTGAACGCGGCCGTCGCCGAGGAGGCCGATCGCAGCCGCATCTTCTGTGCCCGTGCCGACGACCGCTCGGCCTCCAGCGTCTGGACCCCGGCCGTCGGGCGGCACGGCGACCTCGTGGTGGGGGTGCACGGCGGGGGCGACCCGCAGCGCGCCGTGGGGGTCCGGGACGCCGTCGTCGCCGGCCTCACCGACGGCAGCATCGCCGACCGCGCCTCCCGCACGGCTGCCGGCGACCGCCCGGGCAGCGTCGTGCTGGTCGGTGGCGGCCCGGGCGACCCGGGGCTGATCACCGTCCGGGGGCGCCAGGCGATCGCACAGGCCGACGTCGTCCTCGCCGACCACCTCGCCCCCCAGTCGCTGCTGGCCTCGCTGCCGGCCGACGTCGAGGTCATCGACGCCTCGAAGCTGCCGCGGGGACGCTCGATGGCGCAGGAGCAGATCAACGCCCTGCTCATCGAGCACGCCCGGGCCGGCCGGCGGGTGGTGCGGCTCAAGGGCGGTGACCCGTTCGTCTTCGGCCGCGGGATGGAGGAGCTCGAGGCGTGCGTGGCGGCCGGCGTCGCCGTCGAGGTCGTTCCCGGCATCACCAGTGCGATCGCGGTGCCCGCGCTGGCCGGCATCCCGGTCACCCATCGCGGCCTGACGCACGAGTTCGTCGTCGTCTCGGGGCACCTGCCTCCCGGTCACCCGCAGTCGCTGGTCGACTGGTCCGCGCTCGGCCGACTCCGCGGGACCGTCGTCGTCCTGATGGGGGTGGACACCGCTCCGGCCATCGCCGCGGCGCTGATCGAGCACGGGCGGCCCGGGACCACGCCGGTCGCGATCATCTCCGACGGCTCGATGTCCACCCAGCGCACCGTCCGGACCACCCTGGCCGGACTGCCGAAGACGGTGATCGACGAAGACATCCGCCCGCCGGCGGTCTGGGTGGTGGGCGAGGTCGTGGACCTGACCCGTCACCACGAGACACCGGGGGACGACGACACCGACCTCGACTGATCGCCGGACGTTCCCGCGGGAACGCCGCGCGGTCGGGTCCTCAGATGTTGGCGCCGTCGGGTGGCGGCCCCTCCGGCAGCGGTGCGGCGACGCCCGACCCGGAGGGCGCCGGGGCCTTCATGCCCACCGTGTAGGCCGTCATCGACAGCGAGCCGTACGCGTAGCCGTCGACGAGCACCTGGGCCGGCGTGCTCGTGGCACCTGCAACGCCGGCGACGTACAGCAGCGGCAGGAAGTGGTCGGGCGTCGGGACGGCGAGGTCGTAGTCGCGGTGCCCGTCGAGCCGGCCCACTTCGGTCGGGTCGGTCAGCATCATCTCCTTGGCCCGCTCGTCGAACCGCTGCGCCCAGTCGAAACCGGCGTCGGGAAGGGCCCGGCTCACGCCACCGAGGTTGTGCACCACGTTGCCGCTGCCGATCACGAGCACGCCGTCCTCCCGCAGCGGCGCCAGTGCCGCGCCTAGCTGCAGGTGGTAGTCGAAGGACTTGAGCGCATTGATCGACAGCTGGACGACGGGGATGTCGGCCTGCGGGAAGGCGTGCAGAAGCACCGACCAGGCGCCGTGGTCGATCCCCCAGCTGTCGAGGTCGGCGCCCACCCACGTCGGGTGCACGATGTCCGCGACCTCGTCGTAGAGCTCCGGGAGCCCGGGCGCCTGGTAGTCCACCTCGAACAGCTCGGGCGGGAAGCCGTAGAAGTCGTGGATCGTGCGCGGTCGCGGCATGGCGGTGATCGCGGTGGCCTGCACGTACCAGTGCGCGGAGACGACGAGGATCGCCCGCGGGCGCGGCACCGCCTCGCCGAACGCACGCCAGGCCGCGGTGTACCGGTTCTTCTCGAGCGCGTTCATCGGGTTCCCGTGCCCGAAGAACGCGGCGGGCATGACGGTCATCGGACCCTCCCCCAGTCGACACCGCGATCATCACCCTCGCGGCGGCCTGGGGCGAGGGCACGGCACGTTCACCCCACCGGCGGCGTCCGGCGCAGCGCCTGCGGCAGCCACCGCGCCCCGGAGCCCTCGGCGGCGGCCAGGTCGCCGGAATTGGACAGCGCGCACCGCCCCAGGGACAGGCAGCCGCAGCCGATGCAGGAGGTGAGCCCGTCGCGCAGCTGGGTGAGCGCGGCGATCTGCTCGTCGAGGCGGTCCCGCCAGCCTCGGGAGAGCCGGGCCCAGTCGGTCGCCGTCGGCGGGCGGCCGGTCGGTAGCGAGTCCAGCGCCGAGCGGATCTCGGGCAGGGACAGGCCCACGTTGCGGCCGGCTCGGATCAGCGCCAGCCGGCGCAGCACGCTCCGCGGGTAGCGGCGGGCCCCTCCCGGCGTCCGGGTGGCGGTGATCAGTCCCTGCTCCTCGTAGTAGCGCAGGGCGGACGGCGCCATCCCCGAGCGCCCGGCCACCTCGCCGATCGCCAACAGATCCATGGCCAACCCCTTGACCTCAAGTCCACTTGAGGTCAGACGGTAACCCCATGAGCACCCGCACCGCACTGATCACCGGGGCGTCCCGGGGCCTCGGCCGCGCCCTCGCCGCCGCCCTCTCCGACCGCGGCTGGCGGCTCGTCCTGGACGGCCGGGACGCCGGCCGGCTGACATCGACCGTCGCCGCCCTCCCCCGCCGCGATCTGATCACCGCCGTCCCGGGCGATGTCGCCGACCCCCGGCACCGTGCCGCCCTCGCCGACGCCGTGGGCCCCAGGCTCGACCTGCTCGTCAACAACGCCAGCGAGCTCGGCCCGAGCCCCCTGCCACACCTCGCCGACCTGCGCGCCGAGGAGTTCCTGCGGGTGCTCGCCGTCAACGCCGTCGCCCCGCTCGCCCTGGTCCAGGCCGTCCTCCCCGCACTGCGCAGCGCGCACGGCACGGTCGTGGACATCAGCTCGGACGCCGCCGTCGAGGCCTATGCGGGCTGGGGCGGGTACGGCGCCAGCAAGGCCGCCCTCGACCAGCTGACCGCCGTCCTCGCCGTCGAGCACGCGGACCTGCGCGTCTACGCCGTCGACCCCGGCGACATGGCCACCGACATGCACCAGGCCGCCTTCCCCGGCGAGGACATCAGCGACCGACCGGCACCGGAGACCGTCGTCCCGGCGCTGCTCGCACTGGTGGACGGCGACCTGCCCAGCGGCCGCTACC
>JAOPUS010000438.1 GCA_025963345.1 Blastococcus sp.
CGATGTTCACCGCCTCCGCCATCGCGACGCTGGCGCTCGTGCGGCCGTCGTGGGGCATGGGGATCGCGGTGACTGCCCTGCTGGTCGTCGGCTACGCCTTCGACGCCGCCGACGGCCAGCTCGCCCGTTTGCGTGGTGGGGGATCCCCGGCGGGGGAGTGGCTGGACCACATGGTCGACGCCGCGAAGACCTCGAGCCTGCACCTGGCGGTGCTCATCGGCGCCTACCGCTTCGGCCTCGTCGAGCGCGGTCCGCTGCTGCTCATCCCGCTGGGTTACTGCGTCGTGGCCGCCGTCCTCTTCTTCGGCACCATGCTCAACGAGGCGCTCCGTGCACGGCACGGCGCGGTCACCCGCGCGGCGCGGACCGACGAGCGGCCGAGCGTGCTGCGCTCGCTCCTGGTCGTCCCGACCGACTACGGACTGCTCTGCTGGGTGTTCGTCCTCCTCGGCGCACCGGTCGCCTTCATCTCCGCCTACTCCTTCCTCTTCGTCGCCACGGCCGGATATCTCCTCCTCGCCTGCTTGAAGTGGTTCCGTGAGATCGGCAGACTGCCCCGGTGACGGGGGGCACGAACGACGCAGCCACGGGCAAGTCGGCAGACGGCGCGACGGCCACGGTCACCGCGCCGACGCCTGACCGCCGCCGTCGACTGCTCCTGGCCGGGATCGCCGCGGTGGTGGTCATCGCCCTGGTCGTGCTGATCCTGGTGCTCAACGGCGACGACAAGGCCACCGGCGAAGCCGGCGCCTCCGCGTCGACCACGAGCGCCGCCACCGACACGAGCGTGCCGCCGCCGCTCCCGACGCCCACGCCGACCGGCCCCACGGACGTCGTCGACCAGCCCCCGCCGGCGCTGCCCGAGGTGGCGCTGGACGCGACGGCGGCCGTGGGCAACGGCATCGTGGCCACGCTGCCGAAGATCGAGTCCATCGAGGGCTCGGCCGTGGGCCCCGGGAACATCGCCGGGCCCGCGCTCCGGGTGACCGTCCGGATCGAGAACGGCACGGCCGACGCCGTCTCGCTCGACGGCGTCGCGGTGAACATGTCCTACGGCACCGACCGCACCCCGGCCTCGCCGCTCGACGACCCGTCCCGCCGGCCGTTCGGCGGCCTGCTGGCCGCCGGGGACTCGGCGGACGCGATCTACGTGTTCAGCGTGCCCGCCGGCGCCCGGGACAGCGTCACCATCGAGGTCGGCTACCAGGCCGGCGCGCCGCTGCTGCTGTTCACCGGTCCCGTCGACTGAGCGGGAGTAGGTCACCCACGGTGACCGACTTCCGCAGGAATCCCCGCAGCACCGCCGCGGCCTGCTCGAACGAGTGACGACGAATCCCCTAGTCACCCCGCCGAAGTCACGCTTAGTATCCGCGGCCAGGTCGCGATGATCGTCGACCTGACGAGGCACGGGGGACGGATCATGCGCGCACGGACAATGTCACGGCCCGTCAGGGCGCTCGCCGCGTCGGTGAGCCTGCTCCTGACGGCCGGTGTCCTGGCGCTGCTCGTCCCGGGGGCGGCGCAGGCCGACTCGGCGCCGCCGGCCGCCTCGCCCGCCACCCCGACCACGGTCTCGGCTGATCCGCTGCCCACCGTGCAGATCAACGGGGTCGTCTGGTCGCAGGTCGCGGTCGGCAACACCGTGTTCGTCGCCGGCTCCTTCACCCGGGTCCGGCCCGCGGGCGCTGCCGCGGGCACCCAGGAGACCATCCGCAACAACCTCCTGGCCTACGACATCACCAGCGGGAACCTGATCACGGGGTTCGCGCCCGACCTCAACGCCCAGGCGCTCGTCGTGACCAAGTCGCCCGACGGTTCCCGGATCTACGTCGGCGGTGACTTCACCTCCGCCAACGGCCAGGCCCGCAGCCGGGTCGCCGCGTACGACGCCACCACCGGTGCGCTGATCGACGGCTTCCGGCCGAGCGTGAACGGGCAGGTGCGAGCCCTCGCCGCTACGAACGACACCGTCTACATCGGCGGCAGCCTCTCGGCCGTCGGCGGCGTCAGCCGCAGCCGGCTGGCCGCCGTCTCGGCCGCCACCGGGGCTCTCCTGCCCTGGGCGCCGGTTCCCGGGGTGGGGCCGACCACCGGCAACCGGGACGGCAACACCGCCACCAGCAACGTGCCGATGGCGATGGTCGTCACCGGCGGCGGTGACCAGGTCGTGGTCTCCGGCCGCTTCGACACGATGAACGGCGCCAAGGCCACCGGGATCGCCGCGTTGGACCCGGTCAGCGCCGCGAACCGGACGTTCGCGATCAACCAGCTCATCACCAACCAGGGCATCAACTCGGCGATCTACAGCCTGTCCACCGACGGCACCACCGTGTACGGCAGCGGGTACGACTACCAGGGGCCGGGCAACGTCGAGGGCACCTTCGCCGCCACCGCGAACGGCGGGGCGCTGGTGGAGATCAACGACTGCCGGGGGGACACGTACTCGACGTTCCCGATGAACGGGGCCCTCTACGTCGCCAGCCACACGCACAACTGCGAGTCCATCGGCGGCTCGATCGAGCAGAACCCCCGGGTGGAGAAGCGCGGGACCGCGTACACGCTGACCCCCACCACCGTCGTCCGGTGGGGCACGAACGTGAACTGGGTGGGCAAGCCGGCCGGCTCGCAGCTGGCCTGGAACCCCGAGATCAGCGCCGGTAGCTACACCGGGCAGCTCCAGGGCAGCTGGAGCGTCACCGGCAACGGGCAGTACATGTCCTACGGCGGCGAGTTCCCGCGGGTCAACAACCTCTCCCAGCAGGGTCTCGTGCGGTTCGCGATGCCCAGCATCGCGCCCAACCGCGTGGGGCCGCTGACCAGCGGCTTCAGCGCCGCCGTCGCCTCGTCGGCGCCGGGCACGGCCCGGATCAGCTGGCGCGAGACCTGGGACTACGACAACGAGTACCTGACCTACCGCGTGTACCGGGACAACGACGCCACGCTGGTCGGGCAGGTCACGCGGGCGTCGCGGTGGTGGGACCTGCAGAGCGCCGGCTTCTCCGACGTGGGCGTGACCGGCTCGCACCGGTACCGCGTCACCGCCAGTGACCCGTTCAACAACACGGTCGCGACGGCGTGGACCGCCAGCGTCACCGTGGCTCCGGGCAGCGCGAGCGCCCGGTCGTACGTGGCCGCGGTCGCAGCTGACGGGGCGACCGATCACTGGCCGCTGGGCGAGGCGTCGGGGAACACCGCGTTCGCCGACATCGGCGGGAACGACCTGACCGTCGGCGCCGGGGTCACCCGCGGCGCGGGTGGCGCCATCACCGGCGACCCCGACACCGCGTCCACCTTCGACGGGACGGAGACGGGCTTCGGGGCCACGGCACGCAGCGAGCAGGCACCGGGCACCTTCAGCGTGGAGGCGTGGTTCCGGACGACGTCGGCCGCCGGCGGGAAGATCGTCGGCTTCGGCAACGCCAACACCGGCACCAGCGCCACCTACGACCGGCACGTCTACATGGACACGTCGGGCCGGGTGCTCTTCGGGGTCACCGAGACCAACCAGCGGCGGACCATCCAGAGCCGGACCGGGTTCAACGACGGCGGCTACCACCACGTGGTCGCGACACTGAGCAGCGCCGGCATGGCGCTCCACGTCGACGGCGCCCGCGTCGCGACCCGCGCCAGCACCACGGTCGGGCCCAACTACTACGGCTACTGGCGGGTCGGCGGGGACTCGACCTGGAGCGGCTCGCAGTGGTTCAACGGCCGCATCGACGAGGTCGCGGTGTACCCGGGCGCGCTGTCCCAGGCGCAGGTCGCCAACCACTACGCCCTGGGCAACGGAGGCGGCGGGGTCGTCAACCAGGCGCCGTCCGCGTCGTTCACCGTCACCCCGAACGATCTGGCCGCCGCGGTGAACGCCTCGGCGTCGACCGACTCCGACGGCACGATCGCGAACTACTCCTGGAACTGGGGTGACAGCACGCCGGACACGTCGGGCACCAGCGCCACCGCGTCCCATCCGTACGCGACCGCGGGCAACTACACCATCACGCTGACGGTGACCGACGACGACGGGGCGACCGGGACGACGACGCGGCCGGTGACGGTGACGGCGCCGCCGGTCAACGAGCCGCCCGTCGCCGAGTTCAGCTCGACCGTCAACCGGCTCGACGTGGCGTTCAACGGCGCGGCGTCGTCCGAGGCCGGCGGGAGCATCGCGCAGTGGTCGTGGGACTTCGGTGACACCTCTCCTGTGGTCACCGAGACCGATGCCACCGTGTCGCACACCTTCCCTGCGGCGGGGCCGTACAACGTGACGCTGACGGTCACCGACGACGACGGTGAGGCGGACGCGGTCACCCACGAGGTGACGGTGAGCGACACCCCCGGGCCGGTGGTGCTCGCCAGTGACACCTTCCAGCGCAACGCGACCAACGGGCTCGGGAGCGCCGAGGTCGGCGGGCCCTGGACGGTGCTGCAGTCCAGCGGGGCCCGGCAGTCGGTGACGCCGGGGGCCGCGGCGATGACCCTGCCCGCCGCGGGCACCAACACCGGGTCCTTCCTGGGCGGCGTGTCGGCGACCAGCGTCGACGTGCGCGCGTCGTTCTCGTTGGACGCGCAGCCCACGGGGCTCGGCACCTACGTCTACGTGATCGGGCGGCGCGTCTCGAACAACAACGAGTACCGCGTGCGGGTCCGTGTGCTGGCGGACCTCCGCGTGGCGTTGAGCGTGTCCCGGGTGACCACGAGCGGAGCCACGGCCACGGAGGCCTGGCCCGGCGGCGAGATCATCGTGCCCGGGTCGGCCTACATCGTCAGGCAGACGCTGAACGTCCGTGTCCAGGTCTCTCCGGACGCCGTCGCCGGCACCACTCGGATCGCGGCCTACGTGTGGCCGGCGAGCGGGACCGAACCGGCGACGCCGTCGATGGTGCGCACCGATACGACAGCGGTCCTCCAGGCCGCCGGCAGCGTGGGACTGATGGTGCACCGGCCCACCGGCACCACCGCCGCCACGACCGTCGGGTTCACCTCGTTCACCGCCACCGCCGGACCCTGACGCCCACAGGAATCGTCGAAATCTCACTTTCCGACCACGGAGAGTGAGATTTCGGCTGTTCACGGCCGATCCCGGGTTGTGTTTGACCGGTTCGGGTGACGCGCGGAGCCCATGACGCCGTGCATGGTTACTCCCAGTATTCGGCGCGGCTCACGGGGGGCCGGCCGGAACGGGGGAGCGGCAATGAGTTCGTGGTCGATCGTGCGCGCGCGCCTGGTGGCAGGTCCGGTAGCTCTGCTGCTGGCAGCCGGGACGCTGGGACTGCTGGTCCCGGGGACGGCGCAGGCCGATTCCGCCCCACCGACCACCTCGCCCGCGACTCCGAGCACCGTGACGGCCGACGGTCTTCCGACCGTGCAGATCAACGGGGTCGTCTGGTCGCAGGTCGTCGTGGGCGACACCGTCTACGC
>JAOPUS010000422.1 GCA_025963345.1 Blastococcus sp.
GAACAGGGTGAAGAGAGCCAGGAAGAAGCCGGTGATCACCTCACCGACCGTGGCAGCGGTCGTGAGCGCGCCGGAGGCGATGCTGTCCTGGTTGTCGACCAGTCTCTGCTGCAGCTGACCGACCGCGTCCTCGAGCTGGTTCCGCGTGATCGGGAACGTGCGGACGACGAAGTCCTGCACCTGCCCGATGCCCTCGCTGACCTGCGCGGCCAGGTCGCTGAAGCCGGCGGAGAACCGCTCGACGACCAGCGTGATGATCCCGGAGACGACGGCGAGGCCGACGATCAGCATGGCGAACGCGGCCAGTGCCCGCGGCCAGCCGTGGCGCACCAGGTAGGCCGCCCCCGGCTGCAGCAATGCGGCCAGGAGCAGCGCGACGATCACGGGGACGACGACGACCGCGACGTAGGCCGCGGCGTAGAGCAGCACGTAGAAGCCGGCGATGACCACGATGAACCGCCAGGACCACGCGGCCGCCGTCCTCAGCCCGTCGGGGACGCCTGACTCCGGGGGCGTGCCGCGCCCGCTGGTCGTCATCAGCCGGCGGGAACGCTCCCCGGGCCGGTGCGGCCGCCCGCCCTGGGGCGGACCGCTGACCCCGCCGGGACCGGCGGAGCCGTCGACGTCGGGGGCGCCGGGCTCGGGGCTCCCCAGCGGCGGTCGGGTGGATCCCTCGGTCTCGTCCTCGGGCACCTCGACGAAGTCGATCGGCTCCGGCTCGTCGTCGTGGACCAGGATCGCGCGGTCGTCGTCGCGCTCCGGCCAGGCGTGCGGATCGTGCTCCCGGGCGGCCCGGATGCGTTCGCGGGCCCGCGCGGTGAGGTCGTTGGCCCGTCGCAGCATCACGTACCTCCGGCGGGACAGTTAGGGGCCGTCCATGATCACGTTAGCCCTGCGGGAGGATGTCCTCGTGGTGCGACGAGCTGAGCTGTGTCAGGTGGTACCCGCATGATCGAGCGATACACGCTCCCGGACATGGGGCGGGTCTGGAGCGACCAGCACAAGTACGAGCTCTGGTGCCGGGTCGAGACGCTGGTCCTCGAGGCGCACGCGGCGGCGGGGCGGGTGCCCGCTGACGTCGTCGAGCCGGTCCGCAACGCCCCGCCGCCGACGCCCGAGCGGGTCGCGGAGATCGAGGAGACGACGCAGCACGACGTCATCGCCTTCCTGACGGCATGGGCGGACAACACCGAACCCCGCTCGGCCGCCGCCTACGTGCACCACGGGATGACGTCGTCCGACCTGCTGGACACGGCGCTCGCGGTGCAGTTGACCGACGCCACGGACGTGCTGCTGGCCAAGGCCGACCGGCTGGTGGCGGCGCTGCGCGACCACGGGCTGGCCCACCGCGACACGATCAAGGTCGGCCGGACGCACGGCGTGCACGCCGAGCCCGACGTGTGGGGGCACCGCGTCGCCGACCTCGCCTTCGCGATGGCGCGGTCGCGGGACCGGCTGCGGGAGGCCCGCTCGCGCGTCGGCGTCGTCGCCATCTCCGGCGCTGTCGGCACGTACTCGCTCATCGACCCCTCCGTCGAGGTCTTCGTGGCCGACGCCCTGGGGCTGCGGCCGGCCGACGCCTCCACCCAGGTGGTCATCCGCGACTCGATCAGCGAGTGGGTCTCGGCGCTGGCGATCATCGCGACGGTCTGCGAGGCGATTGCGCTGGAGGTGCGGCACGGACAACGGACCGAGGTTCGGGAGCTCTCGGAGGCCTTCGGCGCGGGCCAGAAGGGCTCGAGTGCGATGCCGCACAAGAAGAACCCGATCCGCTCGGAGCGGATCGCCGGGCTGGCGCGCGCGGTGCGGGCGGCGATCGTGCCGATCATGGAGGGCATCCCGCTCTGGCACGAGCGCGACATCTCGCACTCCTCCACCGAGCGGGTCTTCCTGCCCGACGCCGCGATCACCACGGATTACCTGCTGAACCTGACCGCCGGGCTGGTCGAGAACCTGGTCGTCGACACCGAGCGGATGCGGGCCAACCTGGAGTCGACCGGCGGGCTCATCTACACGTCGTCCGTGCTGCTCGAGCTGGTCGAGAGCGGACTGTCCCGGGAGGACGCGTACTCGCTCGTCCAGTCGGCGGCGATGGAGACCTGGAACTCGGGGACGCCGTTCCGGTCGACGCTCCGGGACCGCGCGGCATCCTCCGGCGTGACCCTCGACGAGGCGCGGCTGGACGAGATCTGCCGGCCGGAGAAGTACGTGGCCAACCTGGGGCCGCTGTTCGACCGGCTGGCCGCACTGAAGTGAGTCTCGACCTGCCGCTCGTGGCCCGGGGCAAGGTGCGCGAGATCTACGACGCCGGACCCGACCGGCTGCTGCTGGTCGCCTCCGACCGGATCTCCGCCTACGACCACGTGCTGCCGACGCCGATCCCCGACAAGGGCAAGGTGCTCACCCAGCTGTCGGTGTGGTGGTTCGATCAGCTGGCGCCGGTGCTCTCGTCGTTCGGCGCCTCGCATCACCTGATCTCGGCGTCGGACGTCCCGGCCTCGGTGGCGGGCCGGGCGATGCTCGTGCGCCGGCTGGAGATGCTGCCCGTCGAGTGCGTTGCGCGTGGCTACCTGTCGGGCTCCGGCACCGTCGAGTACTCACGCACCGGGTCGATCCGGGACGTGGCGCTGCCACCCGGGCTGGCCGAGGGCTCGCGGCTGCCCTCGCCGGTGTTCACGCCGTCCACCAAGGCGGAGGTCGGGGAGCACGACGAAGCGATCGACTTCGCCGCCGTGGAGGCGGCCGTGGGTGAGCCGCGGGCTGCGGAGCTGCGCGAACTGACGCTGGCGCTGTACTCGCGGGCGGCGGAGATCGCGCTCGACGCGGGGATCATCCTGGCCGACACCAAGTTCGAGTTCGGCCTCTCGTCGGATGGCGGGCTGGTGCTGGGTGACGAGGTGCTCACGCCCGATTCATCCCGCTTCTGGCCGGCCGCCACCTGGTCACCCGGTTCGGTGCAGCCCTCCTACGACAAGCAGTACGTGCGCGACTGGCTGACGTCGTCCGGCTGGGACCGCGTCTCCCCGCCGCCGGAGCTGCCCGAGGACGTCGTCGCCGCCACGCGCGAGCGCTACATCACCGCCTTCGAACAGCTCACGGGCCGCCCCGTCACCTGACGCTTCCGGCGAGATCTGCACACTCGCCCCCATCAGCCCCCTGATGGGGACGAGAACGCAGATCTCACGTCGGCCTGTGGATGACGACGGCGACGGCGCCCGACGTCGGCGACGCTCCCACCGTGCCGAGCCGTCCTGTCACCTCCCGACTCACCGCTCCCGCGACGCGCGGGATGGCTCGGGAAGCAGGCATCACCGACAAGCAGTTGCGGCACCGCGACGTCGTCCGGCTGTCACGGGACACCTACCTGCCGCGCTCGGTCCTTCGCGACCTTCCCGCTCGCATCGCCGCGGTCTTGTTGACCGCACCGGCGGGCGCCGTGGTCAGTCATCTCACCGCGGCGGCACTGTGGGGGCTGGCGATCCCCCTGCAGGTGGAGGAGCCGCGGATCCATCTCACGGTCGCGCCGGGATCAGCGGTGCGCGCCCGTGTGGACCGGTGCATCCATCGCAGCCCCATGACGCCGGATGACGTCACCACGCGACTCGACCTTGCACTCACCACTCCTGAACGGACCTGGCGGGACCTGGCCGCGGCACTGGCGCCACCGGCGCTCCTCGCCGTGACCGACCAGCTTCTCGGCTTCTGGTCCACCCGTGACGGCCTGGATTCCCAGTTGGCGAGCCACCCTTCCCGGCGTGGCTCGGCGCGCGCGCGAGCAGTGCTTGCGGTGGCCGATGCACGAGCCGAGTCCCCGATGGAGTCGGTGCTGCGCTGGATTCTGCACGAGGCAGGACTGCCGGCGCCGGTCCTGCAGTACGTCGTCCGTTCGGCGGCTGGAGAGTTCCTCGGCCGCGCAGACTTCGCCTGGCCCGACCGGAAGGTGCTGGTCGAGTTCGACGGGGATGTGCATCGAGAGCGGGACGTGTTCGTGCGGGACGCACGCCGGCAGAACGCGCTGGTCGCGACTGGGTGGACGGTCCTGCGGTTCACGTCGGCCGACGTTCTGGGTCGCCCAGAGGACGTCATCGCTCAGATCCGGCGCGCCCTGGGTGAGTGAGTTCTGCGTTCTTGCCCTCATCCGATGCCTGATGGGGGCGAGTGTGCAGATCTCGCCGGGTCATGGGGAGGCAATGCCACCCAGGTACCCTCGTCGGCGTGTCCCGGGTGGTCGTCGATGTGGTCCTCAAGCCGGAGATCTCCGACCCCCAGGGGCAGGCGGTACTCGGTGCCCTCGGCCGGCTGGGCCACGACAGCATCCGCAGCGTCCGCCAGGGCAAGCACTTCGTGCTCGAGGTCGACGGCACCCCCGACGAGGCCGAGCTCAAGCAGATCGCCGAGACGCTGCTGGCCAACCCCGTCATCGAGGACGTCGAGCTGCATCTCTCCACCGACTGAACGGACGCACTTCCTTGCGCATCGGTGTTCTGACCTTCCCGGGTTCCCTGGACGACGTCGACGCCGCCCGCGCGGTGCGCCTGGCCGGTGGTGAGCCGGTCGCGCTGTGGCACGCCGATCACGACCTCAAGGACGTCGACGCCGTCGTCCTCCCCGGTGGCTTCTCCTACGGCGACTACCTGCGGGCCGGCGCCATCGCGGCACGCGCGCCCCTGATGCAGGACGTCGTGGCGCGGGCGAACGAGGGCATGCCCGTCCTCGGCATCTGCAACGGCTTCCAGGTGCTGTGCGAGGCCGGCCTGCTGCCGGGCGCGCTCACCCGCAACGCCCACCTGCACTTCCGCAACCGCGATCAGGTGCTCACCGTCGAGCGCGCCGACACCGCATGGACGGCGGA
>JAOPUS010000002.1 GCA_025963345.1 Blastococcus sp.
TGATCAGCTTCGGCGTCGGCGGTCAGCTCGCGGGTTGGCCGATCCTCGTCTTCGTCGTCGGCCTGCTCCTCACCAGCGTGCTCGTCGTCCGCAAGGTGAAGGGCGCGCTGCTCATCGGCATCGTCGTATCGACGGTCCTGGCGATCATCATCGAGGCGGTCGCGAAGATCGGCCCGCGGACCGGTGCCGACGGCCAGGAGATCAACTCGCACGGCTGGGCGCTGCAGGTGCCGACGCTGCCTGACAGCCTCGTGAGCAAGCCCGATCTCTCGATCGTCGGGAACTTCTCGCTGTTCGGCGGGTTCGAGCGGATCGGCATCCTCGCCGCCCTGCTCGTCGTCTTCTCCATCATGATCGCCGACTTCTTCGACACCGTCGGGACGGTGACGGCGGTCGGTGCGGAGGGTGGCCTGCTCGACGAGAAGCGCAACCTGCCGCGCTCCCAGCCGGTGCTGCTGGTGGACTCGCTGGCCGCGGCCGCCGGTGGCGCGGGCAGCGTCTCGTCCAACACGACCTACATCGAGAGTGCCGCGGGCGTGGCCGACGGTGCGCGCACCGGCCTGGCCAGCATCGCGACTGGTGTGTTGTTCCTCGTCGCGATGTTCTTCAGCCCGCTGGCGCTGATCGTGCCGTCGGAGGCCGCCGCGCCGGTCCTGGTGATCGTCGGTGCGCTGATGATGACCCAGGTCCGCGACCTCGTGTGGGACGACATGTCGCTGGCGATCCCGGCGTTCCTGACCATCGCGCTCATGCCGTTCACCTACTCGATCACCAACGGTATCGGTGCCGGCGTCATCAGCTACGTCCTGTTGCGGGCGGCGACCGGCCGGCGGCGGGACGTCCACCCGCTGATGTGGGTGATCGCGGTGCTGTTCGTCGTGTACTTCGCCCTGCAGCCGTTGGAGCAGCTCATCTTCTGAGGCTTCTTCTGAGCCCGGCTAACCATCCGGGGCTACTCTGGTCGGTGTGAGCAGGACGACGCTGGATACCGCGGCGCTCGCCCACGACCTGCGCCTGGCGGTCATGCGGCTCTCCCGCCGGTTGCGCAACCAGCGGGTGGACACCTCGGTGACGCTCACCCACCTCGCTGCGCTGTCGACACTGAAGCGGCACGGCCCGATGAGCCCCGGCGAGCTGGCCGCGCACGAGCGGGTCCAGCCGCCGTCGATGACCCGGGTCGTCGTCGCGCTCGAGGGGATGGGCCTCGTGACCCGCACCCCGCACCCGACCGACGGGCGGCAGGTGATCATCGGCCTGGCCCAGGCGGCCGAGGAGCTCCTGTCGGCGGAGGCCCGAGCCCGCGAGGCATGGCTCAGTGGCCGGCTGCAGGAGCTGTCGGCGGAGGACCGGGCCGTGCTTCGCGAGGCCGCGGTCATCATGGACAAGCTGGCCAGTGGGTGACGCGGACGAGCACTGACCCCAGTGCCGTGGCCGGTTCCGCGACCGAGGACCCGCCGCAGGACCACGCGATGTTCCGGGCGCTGCGGGTTCGCAACTTCCGCCTCTACGCCTCGGCCAACCTGGTCAGCCTCACCGGCACCTGGATGCAGCGGATCGGCCAGGACTGGCTGGTGCTGCAGCTTTCCGGCGACAGCGGTATCGCGCTCGGCCTGATCACCGCGCTCCAGTTCGGGCCGACCCTGCTGCTGAGCATGTACGGCGGAGTCCTGGCCGACCGGTACTCCAAGCGCCGGGTGCTGATGATCACGCAGGCGCTCATGGGCGTCCTGGCGCTGCTGCTCGGCATCCTGGTCGCCACCGACAGCGTCGCCCTGTGGCACGTGTTCGTGCTCGCCGGCGGGCTGGGGGCGGTCTCGGCCATCGACGTCCCGGGGCGTCAGGCCTTCGTCTCGGAGATGGTCGGCCCCGCGTTGCTCGGCAACGCCGTCAGCCTCAACTCGACGATCTTCAACGGCGCCCGGCTGGTCGGCCCGTCGTTGGCGGGTCTGCTCATCGGGGCATCATCCGGCGACACCGCCCCTGCCTTCTTCGTGAACGCCGCGAGCTTCGCGTTCACCATCGGTGCGCTCGCGGTCATGCGCGCCGACGAGTTGCGCCCGAGCCCTCCGGTGGCCCGCGCCCGTGGTCAGCTGCGTGCCGGGGTGGCCTACACGTGGGCGCACCCGGACCTCGTGCTGGCGATGGTGCTGGCCTTCGTCGTCGGCACCTTCGGCTTCAACTACCAGGTCACCATCGCGCTGATGACCCGCCAGGTGTTCGACCTGGGCGCCGAGGCGTTCGGGCTGCTCTCCACCTTCTTCGCGATCGGCTCGCTGAGCGGCGCGCTGCTCTCCACCCGCCGGAGCGTCCGGCCGCGCCAGCGGTTTCTCGTGATCTCGGCGGTGGTGTTCGGCCTGTTCACCGTCGTCGCGGGGCTGATGCCGAGCTACGTGTCGTTCGCGGTGCTGCTCGTGCCGACCGGGGCGGCCGCGCTGGTGTTCAGCGTGGCCAACAACAGCTTCGTCCAGCTCGGCGTCGATCCGCAGATGCGCGGTCGGGTCATGGCGCTGTACTTCATGTGCTTCATGGGCGGCACCCCCGTCGGGGCGCCGCTGATCGGCTGGATCTCCGAGCACCTCGGCGCACCCTGGGGCCTGATCCTGGGTGGCGGCGTCTGCGTGGTGGCCGGACTGGCCGCGGCCGCATTCCTGGCGCGCGGTCGCCGCGTGCGGCTCGAGGCCCGGCCGGCCCCGCCGGGGCGACAGTCCCTCAGCGGCTGAGCCGTCGGGCACCTGCCCGACGGGAGTACCGTCCGCGCCATCCCCACTCGGGTCCGGGAGGCGACGTGGTCACTCCACTGCTGCAGATCGGCGGCACCCTCGCCGTGACCGCCGCCCTGATCGCCTGGACCGGGCCGACCGTGCGCTGGGGCCTCCGGCGCCTGGCGCGCCGCCGGGCGGCGCGTCATCCGGAACCCCTGCGTCGGCCGCTGCAGGTCGTCGCCGCCGACGTGCGGCGGCTCGGCCGCTCGATCGGACTCGTACCGGCCGGTGCACCCATGGCACGGCGGCGGGCCCTGGCCGCCGCGTTCGACGACGTGCTGATCGAGGCCGCGCTCCTGCTGGACGTGGCGAGCGACCTGCGCACGGCACCGGTCGGGCCTGCCCGCGACGCCGCTCGGCTGCGGCTCCTGGGGGACCTCGAGGAGGCCGGGCTGGCGGTGCACGCCTGAACCCGACGTCGCGGCGGATCTTCTTCGCCGTCGACCCGCCGGAGGAGGCGCGGGCGGACCTCGCCCGTTCCCTGGCCCCGCTGCGGGAGGCGCCCGGCGCGCCGCGCTGGACGACGCCTGACCGCTGGCACCTGACCCTGCTGTTCCTGGGGGCCGCGCCCGATGACTGCGTGCCGCCACTGGCCGCTGCGGCTGGGGAAGCAGTCGCCGCGGTGCCGGGCATGAGTCTGCGGCTGGCCGGCGCCGGGCGCTTCGGCCCGGTGCGCCGTCCGCAGGTGTTCTGGGCGGGTCTGGAGGGTGCCGTGGAACCGCTCGTCGACCTGGCGCACCGACTCGCGGTCGCCGCCCGCGGACTGGACCTGCCGGTCGAGGACCGCCCGTTCCGCCCGCATCTGACGCTCGGTCGATGGCCGCCGCGCCGGCCCGCCGACGGAACACTGCCCGAGCGGCTGGCCGGATACCGCGGCCCGGCCTGGCCGGTCACCGAGGTGCGCCTGTGGGAGAGCCACCTCGGGGCGACGTCACGCTACGAGACGCTGGCCGCCTGGCCGGTCGGGTGAACCCCGGCCAACATGGCCATTGTGGCCGGGGGGACGGACAGGCTCACCAGGCGTACTCCATAGGGGCGGGCTTGTAGCCGGGGAAGATCTGGTCCAGCCGGGCCAGGGCTGCCTCGTCCAGCGTGACGTCCAGCGCGGCCAGGGCCCCCTCGAACTGCTCCATCGTGCGCGGGCCGACGATGGGCGCGGTCACCGCGGGCTGATGCAGCAGCCAGGCCAGCCCGACGTCGGCCGGCGCGAGGCCGAGCTTCCGGCAGAAGGCCTCGTACTCCTCCAGGGCCGCGCGGTTGCGCTCGACCCGCTTCTGCATGTTCGCGTCGCCCCGCCGTCCGCCCTCGGCCTTCTCCAGGACCCCGGCGAGCAGCCCGCCGGCCAGCGGGCTCCACGGGATGATGCCGACGCCGTAGTGCTGTGCGGCCGGCAGCACCTCGAGTTCGACGTGCCGGGTGAGCAGGTTGTAGTGCGACTGCTCGCTGACCAGGCCCTGGAAGTTCCGGCGGGCGGCCGCCTCGTTGGCCGCGACGATGTGCCAGGCAGCGTGGTTGGACGAACCGACGTAGACCACCTTGCCCTGGGCGACCAGGGTCTCGCACGCCTGCCAGATCTCCTCCCACGGCGTCTTCAGGTCGACGTGGTGGAACTGGTAGAGATCGATCCAGTCGGTCTGCATCCGCCGCAGGGACCCCTCGCAGGCCCGCACGATGTTGCGCGCGGACAGGAACGTGTCGTTGGGCCAGTCGGACATCCCGCCGTAGACCTTGGTGGCCAGCACGGTTTTCTCGCGACGCTCACCGCCCTGGGCGAACCAGGTGCCCAGGACCTCCTCGGTGCGGCCCTTGCCGGCGTCGAAGCCGTAGACGTTGGCGGTGTCGAAGAAGTTGACCCCCTCGGCGAGGGCGCGGTCCATGATCGCGTGCGCGTCGGCCTCCTCGGTCTTCCAGCCGAAGTTCATGGTTCCGAGACAGAGCCGGGAGACCGACAACCCGCTGCGGCCGAGGTGCGTGTAGTCCATGGGAACCAGCCTGGCACCCTGGCGGTCGTGCCGCAGAACGATGCCCCGCCGTCGGAGTTCGATGCCGCGACCGCCGTCCAGCGGGCGGAGGGCGGGGGACTGGTCGCCGTCCTCGATGCCGGGTGGGACGTCGGCGGCGGCATCCTCAACGGGGGTTACCTGCTGTCGGTCGTCGCGCGTGCGGCAGTCCTGGAGAGCCCGCACGCGCACCCGGTCGCCCTGTCGGCCAGCTACCTGCGCGCGCCGGCGGCCGGCCCCGCCAGGCTCACCGTCGTCCCCGGTCCGGCCGGGCGGACCCTCGCGCACTCCCACGTGACCCTCGCCGACGCGGGCGGTCCGGCGCTGTCGGTCAACGTCACGACGGCGACCCTCGGCGACGACGAGTCGGTGTGGTCGGAGCCCATGCCGGAGGTCCCGCCGGTCGAGGAGTGCTTCTCCGTCGCCGAGCACCGCGAGCTGGCGCCCCCGGGGGTGCAGGTCCCGGGGCTGTCGCTGCGGGTGGACACCCGGTTGGACATCGCCACCGCCGGCTGGGCGTTCGGTCAGCCGTCGGGGGAGCCGGTGCTGCGCGCGTGGATGCGGTTCTCCGACGGCCGCGAGCCCGACCCGCTCGCCCTGGTGACCTTTGCCGACGCCCTGCCACCGACGAGCTTCTCGCTGGGCAACCTGGGCTGGGCGCCGACCGTGCAGCTGCAGGTGCTCGTGCGCGCGCTGCCCGCGCCGGGCTGGTGCCTGGTCGAGGCGACGT
>JAOPUS010000011.1 GCA_025963345.1 Blastococcus sp.
CGATCGTGCCGTCCTGCTTGTAGCCGATGGTCTCGACGTAGACGACCCCGCGGTCGTCCTTCGACTTCGACTCGGTCTTGTCGAGGACGGTCGTCTCGCCGTAGATCGTGTCGCCGTGAAAGGTCGGCGCGATGTGGCGCAGCGATTCGACCTCGAGGTTGGCGATGGCCTTGCCGCTGATGTCGGGCACCGACATGCCGAGCAGCAGCGAGTAGATGTAGTTGCCCACGACGACGTTCTTGCCGAAGTCGGTCGTCTTCTCCGCGTAGTTCACGTCCATGTGCAGCGGGTGATGGTTCATCGTGAGAAGGCAGAACAGGTGGTCGTCGTACTCGGTGACGGTCTTTCCGGGCCAGTGCTTGTAGACGGCCCCGACCTCGAACTCCTCGTAGTACCGACCGAACTGCATGTGCTTGCTCCCGACGTCGACGCGTGAGACGGGGCGACACCGTGCCGGAGCGACCGGCCGTCCTGGAACCGGGCGGCCAGCAGCCCACGACGAAGCACCGGTGACCCGTCTGGACGGGCGTTGATCTTACGGACGGCCCGCCGGGACGCCTCCCGAGCCGCAGCCGAGGTGCCGCCGATCGTCCCCGCGAGCCGTACCTCAGTCCGCGGGACTGCTGCCCGAGTCAGATCATCGCGCCGATCCGCGCCGCCATGTCGGCCTCGTGCTGCTGGTACGAGCTCGCCACGCTCGTGAGCAGGGTGCCCATGCCGGTCAGCGCGTCACTGACTCCCTGCGCCGACAACCGCCACTGCTCGTAGAGCTCGGTGAACTGGACCGCTGCCTGGCTGTCGGTCCACCCGTCGAGCACCGAGGTGTTGATGCCGCTGGACAGGCTGGCGTGCCGGGCTGCGGTGTCGGCAGCCTCGCTGCGGCACTGTCCGGCCATCGTCTGCAGGGTTGCGATGTCGACCTTCACGGGTCCTCCTCCGATCCGGGTCCGTCCCGGTTGCGGCGAACGCTAGGACGCCGCGTCCGCCCTTCGCCGGCGCTGTCCACAGGCCTCCGGTTGTCCACAGGCGGGCCACTCGCGGCCCACGGATCCCCCGCCGGGCAGCCACGATGCCCCCGTGACCCACGCCCCGGTGACCGATGCGCCGACGTCCGATCAGGTGGCCGTCCGCGCCTCGCGGATCTGGACGCTGTCCGTAGCCGGGGAGACCGTCGACGTCGAGGTGACCGCGCACGACCACGACCGGCTGAGCGACGTCCTGCCCCCGCTCGGTGCCGCACTCGGCCGGCCCGTGACCGGGCTGTGGGCGGCCTCGTCCCGGCTGACCGACGACCTCCCACTCAGCGCGCCCGAGCTGGCGCACGGGGCGGTCCTCGGACTCGGCGGCCCGGCGGCGGAAAGCGACCGGCGGTCACGGTCCAGCGCCCTGGAGCTGCGCGTCGTCGGCGGTCCGGACGCGGGGCGGGCCGTAGCGCTCGGCCAGGGCCACCACGTGCTCGGCCGGGGCAGCGGCGTGAGCGTGCGGCTCGACGACCCCGACGTCTCCCGGCGGCACGTGGCCGTCCAGGTGGGCGGCGGGTCGATCACCGTCGCCGACCTCGGATCCACCAACGGCAGCCGGCTCGACGAGGTCGAGCTCGACGCGCACCCACGGAACTGGCCCGTCGGAGCGATCCTGCGTCTGGGCGCGAGTTCCCTGACCGTCACCGGTCCCGGCGGCGCCGCGGCGGCGCTGGAAGCCGGGCAGGCGGGACGGATGCGGTTGCGCCCCACCCCGCGGATGGGCACGCCTGTCCCCGAGGTCGAGATCTCGTTCCCTCGACCGCCCGCGGCGCCACCGCGCCGGCGCCTGGCCTGGGTCGCGGTGGCGCTGCCTGCGGTTGGCGGGGTGCTCATGGCCTGGTTGCTGCACACGCCCACGTTCCTGTTCTTCGCACTGCTCAGCCCTGTGGTGGCGCTGGGCACCTGGCTCTCCGAGCGGTGGTCGGGCCGCCGCAACGGACGCCGGGACGCCGCCACCCACGCACTGGAGGTGCTGGCCGCGGAGGCGACGCTGGCCGACGCCGTGGCCGCCGACGTCCGGGCCACCGAGGCGGCCCATCCCGACCTGGCAGCGCTCGTCGCCGCGGCCCGTCGGCGCACGCACCTGCTGTGGAGCCGGGCCCGCGGGGATACCGACGCACTCACCATCCGGGTGGGCTGCGGCCCAGGGAGCACCCGAGTGACCCGGGTCCAGGCCGAGGGATCCCGCGTCCGGGTGACCGGCCGGCACCTGCCGGTCACCGTCGACCTCCGGGCCGGTGGGGGGCTGGCCGTGGTGGGGCCCCGGGAACGCGCACTCGGGGTCCTCGCCACGGTCGTCGCACAGCTGACCGCTCTGCACGCACCGGGTGAGGTCGAGCTGCTCCTGCTCACCGACGGCGCGCGGCTGCGCGACTGGGAGTGGATCCGCTGGCTACCGCATCTCGAACCGGGCGCGGTGCACATCCGGGGGACCGGCGCACCCGGCCAGGCGAACGACGAGGACCTGAACGCGTGGTTGACCCTGCTGGCTGCGCGGCGGCGCGCCGTGTCCGGCGCCCGGGGCGGGGAGCCGGGACCCACGTCGGCATGCGGCTGGCTCGTCGTGGTCGTCGACCGGTCGCTCGACCCGCGCACTACGGCCACGCTGCGGACCGCGCGCGACGCGGGGGTGCTGACTGTGGCCGCGGCGGACTCCGTCGAGGACGTCCCGGTGCCCGTCGACACCGTTCTGTGCCTCGCCGGGGAGACCGGGGACCTCGCCGTCCTCAGCAGGCAGGGTTTCGCGGACCGCCCGGACGTCCGCGTCGACCGGCTCCCGCGGGGTATCGCGGCGGAGTTCGCTCGAGACCTGGCCGGTCTCGCGCCCGTCTCTTCGAGCAGCTCGCTCCCCCGCCGCGTCCGGCTGCTCGACCTGCCCTCCCCAGGCCTGACCGTGGACACGTCGGGCCGGATCAGCGGATCGTGGTCCACCGCCCGCGACCGGTTGGTGGCCACCTTGGGGCGGACGGCCCAGGGGCCGCTGCAGGTCGACCTGTGCCGAGAGGGTCCGCACGCACTCGTCGCGGGTACCACCGGCTCAGGGAAGTCCGAACTGCTCCAGACGCTGATCGCCGGCCTGGCCCTCCAGCATCCGCCCGACCGGTGCTCCTTCCTGCTCGTCGACTACAAGGGTGGCGCCGCCTTCGCCGATGCGGCCACGTTGCCGCACACCGTCGGCCTGGTCACCGACCTCGACGGCCCGACCACGGCCCGTGCCCTGCGCTCCCTCGGCGCGGAGCTGACCCGCCGCGAGCAGATCCTCACCGCGCACGACGCCACGGACATCGCCGCGTTGCCCGATGACGTCGCGCTCGCGCGCCTGGTGATCGTGGTGGACGAGTTCGCGACGCTCGCCGAGGAGCTGCCGTCGTTCGTCCCGGGCCTGGTCGCCATCGCCCAGCGGGGGCGCTCCCTGGGCGTGCACCTCGTGCTGGCCACGCAGCGGCCCAGCGGGGTCGTCTCCCCGGAGATCCGGGCGAACTGCACGCTCCGGATCTGTCTGCGCACCACGGACGAGGCCGACTCCCGCGACGTACTCGGCACCACGGATGCGGCACACCTGCCCGTGGACGTGCCCGGACGCGCCTTCCTGCGCTCGGGCAGCGGCGCCCCGACCCCGCTGCAGGTCGCACGGGTGGCCGGCACCGCGGATTCCCGGCTCGGGACCGGACCGGAAGCCCACGTGCGTGTCTGGCCGGGCGGTGACCGCCCCACCGCCGAGCGCACCCCGCCCATCGACGCCAGCGACCTGACCCGCCTCTGCCGTGCGATCACCGCGCATGCGGAGGAGCTCGGCCGCCGCGCCCCGCACCGGCCGTGGCGCCCGCCGCTGCCTACCCACGTACCGGCGGCCGGGCTGGAGGACTTCCTCGACGGGGAGCCGCGCGGAACCCAGGGGAACCGGACCCGGTTGGCGGTCGGTCTGATCGACCGCCCCGACATCCAGTCCCGGGAGCTACTGGAACTCGACGTCGAGGAGGGCGGCACCTGGCTGGCCGTGGGTGGTCCTCGCAGCGGACGCACGACCCTGCTCCGGACCGTGCTGGGCGAGGCGGTGCACCGGTTCGGCCCCGACGAACTGCACGTGCACGTGATCGAGGCGGGCGGCGGGTCCCTGGCCGCTGACGCCGCTGCCCTCCCGCACGCCGGGACCACCGTGCGTGGGGAGGACGCCCTCCGGACCGTCCGGCTGGTCGACCGGCTCGGCCGGGAAGTGGCTGCCCGCCGGGCGGGAACGACTCCGGGCCGGTACCCGCTGATCCTGCTGCTCGTGGACGGCGTGGAGTCGCTCAGCACCCTGCTGGACGACGCAGACCCCGCTCGCGGATCGTCCGCGCTGCTGCGTCTCATGCGTGACGGTGCGGCGGTCGGCCTCACCTGCGTGGCGACCGCCGACCGGGCCGTTCCGGGTGGACGGCTCGCGGCCGCGGCGCGGCAGCGGCTGGTCCTGCCTCTGCCCGACCGAGCGGACTACGCCGTCGCCGGCATCGCCGCGCGTTCCGTGCCCGAGCTGCGAACGCCCGGACGGGCGCTCCTCGGCGAGGAGGGGCTGGAGTGCCAACTGGTCCTCCCGCGGCCACTGAGGGCGACGGAACCGTCGATTCACCCCTTTCCCGCGCCGGTGCGGATCGTGGAGCTGCCGGCCGATCCGGTGCTCGCTCTCGCCTCCCCGGTGACGGCCACCGAACAATCCGGCGACCGTGGAGTTCTCTTGCTCCCGGTCGGACCGGGCGGCGACGAGGGCGACCCGCTGGTCGTCGACCTCCTGCGCACGGGTGGCCTACTCGTGTGGGGGCCACCCGGGAGCGGACGCTCCACCGCCCTGGACGCCTTCGTCCAGCACATGCACGCCGTCGGGGCCGCCGTGCTGCGCGTCGGGGTCCCGCCGGGAGACAGGGGCAGATTCGGGGATGAGCCGGACCTCCCGTGGCTCGACCCGGGCGACGAGGCCGGCGCGCGCGCCTGGGTGGCGCAGTTGGCCGGACGACCGGGCGTCGTGGTCGCCGACGACGTCGGCACGCCGGCCGAGTGCGCCGCTCTCGGCGCGCTCCCAGGTGTCGGGGCCCGCACCGGTGTCGCACTGATCGCGGCAGCGAGCCCAGGCCAGCTGTCGGGGCACTACCAGGGACCGGTCGCCGCTCTCCGCCGCGGCCGGACCGGGCTGCTGCTCTGCCCCGGACCCGGCGATGCCGACCTGCTGGGCGTCCGGCTCCCCCGGACGCCGCTGCCGGTGCGGCCCGGCAGCGGGTGGCTGGTCAGGGGGGCGGTCATGGAACGAGTGCAGGTCGCCCGCCGGCAGCCGCCCGCCGCAACGCCCCCGAACGGGGCCGGTCAGAGCAGCTCGAGCGCCGGCCCGATCTCCTGCGTCGCATACCAGGCGAGTTCGTGACCTTCGGCCTGGTCGACGAGGAACTGCGCGTCCTCGCTGCCGAGGTCCGCTTCGAGGACGACGTTCACCGCCGCGCGGACGTCGTCCTCCGCGTCGGCGCCGTCGATGTGGGCGCTGGCGACGTCCCGGACGCGGATGTCCCCTTCGATCCGGGCCGCGCCCCGATCGGTGTCGGGGTCGTCGATCGGGCTGACCGCGGAGTCGGGCACGTCGGCCGCGATCACGACGCGACGTCGCGCCGCGGTCGGATCGACGTCGATCAGTCGCAGGCTCGCCCGGGCTGCGGCCAGCAGTGCCGCATACTCGAGTTCCTCTGCGTCGGCGTCACTGAGCTCGTAGAACTGACGGAGCTCCGGCGTGACGGCGAAGACCGTGTGCGGTCCGGGCAGGACCCCGTCCTCCACGAGGTTCCGCAGGACGCTCGTCGTCGCAGGCAGGTAGACGCGCACCCGGCTCGTTCCCTTCGTCGATGAAGGGCGACGGTATCCCGGCTCGACGATCAGCCGGCCGTCTCCACCAGTTCACCGACCTCCTGCTCGATCAGATCGGCGAGGACGTCGACGTCCCCGACGCTGTCGCGGTCGGCGTTCAGTCCGAAGTAGACCCGCCCGTCGTAGCTGGTCATCCCGATGGACAGACCCTGACCGCGGGCCAGCGGGACGACCGGGAACACCTCGAGCATCCGGCTCCCGGCCGCGTACAGCGGGAACTGAGGGCCGGGCACATTGGTCACCACGAGGTTGAACAACCGGCGGGACAGCCCGCGCGCCGCCCGGGCGCCCAGCGCGTGCAGGGTCGGCGGGGCGAACCCGGTCAGGGCGATCAGGCTGTCCGCGCCGACGGACTGGCCGTGCTGGGCGATACCCCTCATGGCATAGCTGAGCCGGGCCAGCCGGACGCGGGGGTTCGGCTCACCGACCGGCAGATCCACGAGATAGGACGAGACCCGATTGCCCGCGACGGCGTCCTCGTCCTGCATCGAGACCGGGACCAGCGCCCGCACCGACGTGCCGCCCACGACCGGCTCCCCGCGCGAGAGCAGCCACTCGCGCAGCGCGCCGGTGACGACGGTCAGCAGCACGTCGTTGACCGTGCCGCCGTGCGCCCTCCGGATCTTCTTGAGCTGATCGAGCTCGGCCCGTGCCACCGCGACCCGTCGCTGACGGCCCACCGGAGCGTTCAGCGGACTGTGCGGTGCCGACAGCATGGTCTTGCGTGCCGTCCGGAGCAGTCCACCCGCCACGCCGGTGAGCCGGGCCGCCGTCGACCGGACGTCGGTGACCGCCCCCCGGGCGGTGTCCACGATCGCGGAAGGGCGCCGGACGTACTCGTCGAGCGCCTGCCACACCAGCTGAGCGCCGTTCGGGGGCCGCTGCGGCCGCCAGTTGCCCGCCTCGGGCGTCGGCGCATCCGGTTCGACATCGAGGAGCACCTGGCCGATGTCGATCGCGCTGAGTCCGTCGACGAGCGCCGGATGGGTTTTGGTGACCACCGCCACCCGGCCGTGTGACAGGCCCTCGACGAGGTACATCTCCCACAGCGGGCGGGTGCGGTCCAGCGGACGCGAGGCCAGCCGGGAGACGAGGTCCAGCAACTGCGCCTCGGTACCCGGACGCGGCAGCCCGTTACGTCGGACGTGATACGCGATGTCGAACTCGGGGTCGTCGACCCAGACAGGATTCGCCAGGTGACCGGGGACCTCGGCCACCCGTTGGCGGTACCGCGGCACGAGCGGGAGACGTGCCTCCACCAGGGCGGCGAGCGCGTCGACGCCACCGGATGGCGCCTCGAGGATCAGGACGCCTCCCACGTGCATCGGGGTGTCCGGTTCCTCCAGGTAGAGGAACGAGGCGTCCAGTCTGGTGAGCCGCTCGACCATCGATCTCCTCAGGGGTGGGTGGCTCACGCTACGGGCGGTGGACGGCCACCAACACCTCAACGGTCATCCGGCCGCCCGGTCACGCCGCCGTCCACGCCGGCCGGCCGCCGGCTCGGCGACCGCGGCCACCTCGGCAGCCAACGACCGGAGAGCGACCCGCAACGGCGAGGTCGCGGCCACCTCCGCGAGAGTCCGACCGGCCGCCAGTGCCGCGTCGGTGGCCCGGCGGTCGGCAGGAAGGAACAACCGCACCTCCCGGCCGGTGAACCGCCCCAGGGCGGTGGCGATCTCGCGTCGCGGATCACCCGGGACCGGGCCGCGGCGCACCTGGTTGACCACCAGAACGGGCTCGACCTCCGGCAGCACCTCGCGCAGCTCTCCGAGCGCCCGGATGCTGCGCTGTAAGGCGACCGGGTCGGCTCCGCTCACGCAGAGCACCGTGTCCGCGGCCTCCAGCACCGCGAGGGTGGCGCCGTTGCGCCGCGGGGCCGCGGTGTCGAAGGAGAGCTCCTCGTCGTCCTCCAGGCTGAACGAGCAGTCGACGACGGTGAGGCGGGCCAGGCGGCGCGCCTCGTCCAGCACAGCCGCCACGGCCCGGGGGCGCAGCTCCGGCCACCGGTCGGCCCGCGCCAGCCCGGTCAGCACCCGCAGGTGCGGTCGCACCGACCACGCCAGCCGGACCAGCGCCGGGCCGTCAAGGGTGCCCGTCCCGGCCAGCCGTGCTGCCCCCGCCAGCCCGGGCGACTCGTCGAGCAGTCCCAGCACCTGCGCGATCACGCCGCCGTAGACGTCGGCGTCCACCAACAGCGTGGACACCCCCAACCGGGCGGCCTCGTCGGCGACGCCGACCGCGACGGTGGTCCGCCCTGGGGCACCGGTCGGCCCCCAGACGGCGACGACACGGCCGCGTCCGGCGGGACGCTCCTCCGGCTCGACGGGCGTGCCGAGGGCCGGGAGCGCGGCACGGGGATCGGCGACGTCCCGGCCCGGTGCGGGAACCCCCGCCACCGCCTCACGCAGTGCCCGGGCGATCGCCTCGGGCTCGGCGTCGGCCGGCAGCACCCGACGGACCCCGAGCTGACGGAGCCGGTCGGCGGCCCGCTCGTCCCCGGGATCCACGAGTCCCACCACGGCGACACCCGCGGCCTCCAGGCGCGCCACCGCATCGCCGTCGAGGCGGCGCAGCTCGGCGGAGAGCAGCGCCGCCTGGCCGGTCCCGGTGGCAGCCACCGCCAGCAGCTCCGAGACGTCGACGCACCGGCGGACGACGGTCACGCCGTGGTCGGCCCGGTCAAGAGCACCCACCAGCTCCGACTCCCACGCGGCGCCGGTGACCGCCGTGAACACCTGAAGTGCCATCAGCCGGTCGGTCCCGCCTCGGGCGCCTGTCCCGCCTCCGCGGTCATCGAGTCCGCGTCCACCGAGTCGTGCACGACCACGACGAGGGGCCGCCCGGCGATCGCGCCCAGCACGTCGGGGGCGTCGTCGGCAGGCACGGCGACCACGATCTGGATCGCCGTCATCGGAGTGGAGAGCACTCCCTCGGAACGGCCGGAGATCGCCTGGACCGGCGCCTTCCGGACCACGAGCGTCACGCTCCCGTCGGCGACACCGCTCGCGCCGGCCACCGGGTCGGCGACGGCGTAGACGTCGACGAGTTGCCCCCGCGCAAGGCCCGGCGGGACATAGCCGGACTGGACGGGGAGAGCCAACTGCACCAGTTCGGCGGCCTCGTCGAGCGCCGAGCGCGGCAACAGCTCCCCTGCCCGGACGGCCCGCGAGAGGGTCCGGCCCTCCGGCCGGGTGCCCGTCGACAGGTAGGACCCGGCAGCGTCGCCGAGCCGGACGTCCACCGACCGCAGGTCGGCGGCGGTCAGCTCCGTGCCGGCCGCGAGATCGCCGGTAGCGGCCCAGACCGGGACGGTTGCATCCGCCGCGCCGACGACGCGCGCGCCGAGGAGCACCGAACCGAGAACCAGGAGCACACCCAGCACGAGGCGGAGGTCCAGCCAGCGGGGCGGGCGGATCCGTCGCGGTGTGGGGCCGGGCAGCCCCTCGGCGACCGGCCCAGCGGTGGCCGGAGGTCGGACCGCGGTCACAGCACGCTCACCTGTCCAGCACCCCTTCCGGGCTGAGACGCCGGCGACCCGGTGTGTCGCATGCCGACGTGCCGGCATGACAGCGTTCGAGTGCAGATGATGCGACATTCGCGCAATGGCGCGCACTGGTCATCCACACGTTCGAGTGTGGACGGTTGCCACGAACCACCGAGGTGGCTGACAGACTGACCAGGACCGACCGGAGAGGACCCGATGCCCACGCCCCGCTTCCTGACGCTCGATGACGTCGCGGAGATCCTCAACGTCTCGTGGTCGCAGGCCTACGCGCTCGTCCGCCGCAAGGAACTGATCGCCATCCAGATCGGCGGCCGCGGCCAGTGGCGGGTCGAGGTCGACGAACTCGAGCGGTTCATCCAGCAGAAGTACGCAGAGGCGCGCGCCGGCACTTCGCCTGCCGAGGTCTCGCCGTCCGACAGCACGCCGGAAGCCGTGGAGCAGGACGCCGACACCCGCTCCTGACCGCCCTGCTCAGTCCAGACCCGGCGTCACCGTCCGGACGACGGCGATGGCGCCGATGACGACCGCCCGGACCCCGTGCACTGCCTCGGAACGGCGGGGCAGGTCGGCCGGGTGCTCGGCGAGCTCCACGTAGTCCGCCCCGACCCGGTCGAGCGTCCCGCTCAGCACACCCCCGTCGTCCAGAACGATCTGGACGGCGCTTCGGTCGCGCGCCAGGCCCCGTAGGGCGCGCCGCAGGTCCAGCCTCCCGCGGACCGGGCCGGCCGGCTCGGGGACCGCGGTCCGCCGCCCCAGTCCGGACACCGAACGGACCGCCGCCAGCGCGATGAGGCTCTGCCGCGCGCCGCCCTCCTCGACGAGCAGCCAGTCCGCACCGACCTCGATCAGGACACCGGCCACGGTGCCGGCGCCGCCGCACCCGAGGACGAGCGGAAAACCCTGCGCGCCACGAAGCCGGTCGGCGATCCCCAGCGCCCCCACCTCGGCGCGCGCCCGCGAGGCGGACTCCGCATGCTCGACCGCCGCTTCCTCCGCCTCGAACTGCGCCTGCAGGTCGGCGAACAGCTGCTGCCACCGCATCTCCCACCTCCTCGCTCAGCGTAGATCCACGATAAGTCTTGCGTTTGAGTGCATTTGCTTGCTTTAGTGCTCGTCTGTCAACCCCGAGGAGGTCGAGATGTCGACACGCCGCCTGCTGGTCACGGCCGCTGTCATGGCCGTGATCGCCGTGGTCCTCGCCGTGCTGACGCCTCCGCTGCAGGACATGAGGGGCGCGCTCGCCGCGGCTCAGCGCACGGTGGACACGCAGGGCCCCGACGTCCTGATCAGCTCTGCCGCCGGCTTGCTCGCCTGGGCCGTCTGGGCGTGGGGCGCGCTCGGCCTGACCCTGACGGCCGCCTCTGTGCTGCCGGGCGTCGCGGGCGGGGCGGCACGACTGGCTCTGCAGGTCGCGCTCCCCGCCGGCGCCCGGCGTGGCGCCGCCCTGCTGCTCGGGCTGGGGCTCGGCGTGGCCGCTCCCCTCGCCGGCGGGCTGACACTGCTCGCACCCGCGGCGTCGGCGGCCGCTCCCGCCGCCGACGGAGTCCCCGACTGGCCACTCCCCTCCGCGCCTGCTGACACCGCCGCGGTGCCCGACTGGCCGGCCGGCACCGAGTCACCGGTCGCGTCACCGGCCGCGTCACCGACTGCCGGTGAGCGGGTCGTCCTCCGCGGCGACTGTCTCTGGCACATCGCCGCGGACTCCCTGCTCGGTCAGCTGGGCCGGCTCCCGACCGACGGCGAGGTGGCCACCGCGGTCCACGCCTGGTGGAGCGCCAACGCCGACGTCATCGGTCCCGATCCCGACTTCCTGCTGCCCGGCCAGGTGCTGCGCCCCCCGGGCCCGCCGTGAGCGGGAGCTGCCCCGATCCGACCCGCCGCACTTCCCCTGGGAGACCCTGATGAGCGCCTCGCTCCACACCGCCGCCGACACCACACCCGAGCAGTCGCCGCTGCGGCTCGTCGTCGTCCCGACGCCGCAGCCACCGCTGGAGGACGAGCACATCCCGGTCCGGCTGGTCCGCCCCGGCGTCCCCGTCCCCCGGCCGGTCCACCGCCCCGGCCCCCGGCCGCGGACCGGGCATCCGACCCCGCTGCACGACGACTTCGGCCCTACCTGGTCCAGCCGGGCGGAGCTGCCCGACCCTCGGGACGCCGGACGGCGGCTGATCACCCTCACCCTCGAGGCGATGGCCGGCCGCCGGCCCCTCCTCCAGGTGCAGCCGATGACCTCACCCGGCGTCTTCGCCGCGCTGTCGGCCGGGCGGCGGCCTCGCTGGTGCGCCGCGAGCTCCTCGCCGCTGCTGGTCGGACGGGTACACGTGAGCGAACCGGTCGACGGCGTCGCCGAGATCAGCGCGGTCGCCCGGCGGGACGGCCGGGCCCACGCGGTGGCCGCCCGGCTCGAAGGCATCGACGGCCGGTGGCGGTGCACCGCGCTCCAGATCGGCTGAGCCGGGAGACGACAGCGCCCCCGCC
>JAOPUS010000015.1 GCA_025963345.1 Blastococcus sp.
CTCGCCGCCGACTACGCGGCACAGCTTGCGCGGAGCGCGGGCAAGGTCGTCTTCTTCGCCAAGCACGTCGACGTGATGGACGTTGCCGAGGAGACCTTCACCAAGCAGGGGATCCGTTTCTCGTCGAGCCGCGGCGACCAGACACCGGCGTCGCGGCAGAAGAACATCGACGCCGTCGTGAACGATCCCGACGTCGCCATCGCGGTCTGCTCTCTGACTGCGGCCGGCGTGGGTCTCAACCTGCAGGTCGCCTCCAACATCGTGCTTGCAGAGCTGTCCTGGACCGACGCGGAGCAGACCCAGGCCATTGACCGCAGTCACCGCATCGGTCAGGACGAACCCGTCACCGCGTGGCGCATCATCGCCGCGCAGACCATCGACGCCAGGATCGCTGAGCTGATCGACAGCAAGGCGGGGCTCGCCGCCAGGGCGCTCGACGGCTCGGAGGAGGAGGTGTCGTCATCGGCCGACGTGCAGCACGAGGCGCTGGTCGCGTTGTTGACGGACGCTTTGTCGGCCTAAGAGATCGTTTCTATATGCCCTCGGCGTGGCTGTCGGGGACCGGCACTCGTCCGGACCAGCCTGATCTGGGTGATCGAGGAGCTCGTGCCTGACGGGCTGTGGGAGCGGGTCGAGCCACTACTGCCACCACCACGACCGCGACGGCGTCGCTATCCGGGTCGTCGGCCGGTCGGTGACCGGGCCGCGTTGGCGGGGGTCGTGTTCGTGCTCAAGACCGGCATCGCCTGGAACCAGCTGCCCACTGGCCTGGTCGGCTGCTCCGGAGTGACCTGCTGGCGACGGCTGCGCGACTGGACCGAGGCGGGCGTGTGGCCGGCTCTTCATGAACTGCTGCTGGCCGAGTTGCGCGCCAGCGACCGGCTGGACCTGGACCGCTGCGCCGTCGACGGGTCTCACATCCGGGCGCTCGAAGGGGGGACCACGTCGGCCCCCCGCCGGTCGACCGCGCGTCCCGGCTCCAAGCACCATCTGATCTGCGACGCCGCCGGCATCCCGCTGGCCGTCACGCTCACCGGCGGCAACCGCAATGACATCACCCAGCTCATCCCGCTACTGGAGGCCGTGCCGCCCCCGTCGGAGTTCCGCAGCCAGGCGGGGTCGAGGCCGAGTTCGGTGGCCAACGACTCGTTGCGCACGAGCAGCCGCGGGTCGGGAGCCTCCTCGGCCTGCCAGGGAAGGGCCATCTCCGCGAGATCGCGGGCGAAGCGGTCGTCGAGGGTGACGGTCGTTGGCGGTGCGACGCTCACGCGATCGACAGTACGTGGGACGCCATGAGGGGGCAGGCCGCTGCGCCATCGACCTGAGCGCCTGCAAGCGAGGCGGGACAGTAACCGGCTCAGTGGCCCCAGGGATGTTGAGCAGGAGAAGCGGACGTTCGACCCGAGGCCGACGAACCGCGTTCAGCGTCCGGGAGCACGCCCGCGTTGCATGGCGAGGTCCAGATTCTCGGCCAGTTCGCGGGTGCTCTCGTAGAGATGCATGTTCCGTTCCCCCGGGGAGGCCCGCGAACGACGAGAGGGCTGCATGCGCATCCGGGAAACGAATGAGTCCGTTCAGTTCCGACTCCGTTGACGGTGGTGGCTCCGTCGCAGCATGCTGCGCAAGTGCCCGGTGCCGGAGCACGTTGAGCCGCCAACGGCAGCGGCTCCAGCCCCCGGGCCCGACGGTGAGGCGCGCCGCGCCGGGGAGGACACCATGACAGCCACGCAGGCACGCACGACGAGGACTGGCGAGAAGCTGCTCGGCAGAGTGGCCTTCGTGACGGGCGGTACCCGGGGGATCGGCGCCGCCATCTGCCGGAGTCTCGCCAAGCAGGGCGCCGACGTCGCGGCGGGGTACAGCGGCAACCAGGAGCGGGCCGAGATGTTCGCCCAGGACTTTGCCGGCTCCTACCCGGAGAGAAGCGTGAGCGTCCACCGCGGGGACATCGGGAACCCGGACGACTGCCGCCGGACCGTCGCGGAGGTCATCGAGCGGCACGGTCGGCTGGACATCCTGGTGAACAACGCCGGCATCACCGCGGACCGGACCGTGCTCAAGATGACGGCCGCCGACTGGGGACGGGTCATCGATGTCAACCTGTCCGGGGCCTTCTACCTCTCCCAGGCCGCGCTCAAGCACATGCTCGAGCGCGGCAGCGGGCGCATCGTGATGATCTCCTCGGTCATCGGTGAGACGGGGGGTATCGGGCAGGTCAACTATGCGTCGGCCAAGTCGGGGCTGTTCGGGCTGACCAAGACCCTCGCCCGGGAGGCTGCGATGCAACTGCAGCGCGCGGGCAACACCGACGGGATCGGGGTGACCGTCAATGCCGTCACCCCGGGCTACACCGCGACCGAGATGCTGGACAGTGTCCCGGAGAAGGTCCTGGACGGGCTCAGGGCGAAGATCCCGCTCGGGCGGCTCGGCGAGCCGGAGGAGATCGCCCGCGTCGTCCACTTCCTGGCCGCGGACGCCTCCGCGTACATCACCGGCCAGGTGTGGGGTGTCAACGGCGGTCTGGACATGTAGTCGGACGCGCGGCCCTCTGACGTCGACTCACCACAAGGGAGAGGGGCACGCGTGTTGAGCCGTATCGCTGTGATCAACAGGGGCGAGCCTGCCGTGCGCCTCATCCGCGCCGGGCGACGTTCGTGCGCGCCGCCGACGAGGCAGTCCTGCTCCGCGAGACCGGTGCGGGTAGCCCGTACCTCGACCAGGACGAGCTGGGCCGTGTGCTGCGTGCGAGCCGCGCCGATGCCGCCTGGATCGGCTGGGGGCGCTACCCCCGCCTAGCTACTCGGCAACGTGGAACGGTCAGAAAGGACCAGCATGAATGCGTTCGTCCTCAATCGACACGGTCGCGTGGTGTTCCCTTCGAACGTCATGCCGGAGCTGGACTTCTCCGCCATGGAGTCCCTGGAGCAGCTGGACAACGTCATCCAGCGGGATTTCGAGACGAAGGCCCCCAGCGGGACCGACATCCTCGAGAAGGTCCGGAGCGGCGCCTACACCAGTCGGTACGCCCTGATGCGTGATCTCGCGCTGAACCTCTTCTGGACCAACCGCTTCTCGATCACCATGTATGACAAGCGGCCGACGCGCTGGGCGGACGTGCCGCGCACGCGGCCCGACGTCTTCCTGCCCGTTCTTGAGCCGTGGGAGGACGGCGAGACCAAGGTGGCCGCCGTCCGGACGGCGTATCCGACGTTGCCGGCCCAGTGGGACGAGGCCGTCGAGGACCGGATCTTCGGGGTCCTGTTCGACGTCTTCGCCAATCGCAAGCACCACGCGGCCACGCTGCCCGCTGTCAAGCCGACCGTCGCCCAGTTCCTCGAGAGGCCGGGAAACCTCACCTTCCGGCTGCCGCACTACGACCCCGACTACCCCGTCCACGACTACGAGGACATCCTCGACTGCGACGAGGACGTGCCCGAGCTCGAGGCGCTGCACCGCTGGGCGATGGTCCTGCACAACCAGTACCCGTGGGACCGGGCCGAGGTCGAGCTGGCGGAGGCCGGCCAGCTCAAGGACGACGACTACGTGGTCGTGTTCCACCCCCGCGACAAGATCGTCCGGGACTTCCTGCGGCGTCTGCGCAGTGGTGCCACGAGCCGGCCGGTTGCGCCCGGCCGGGAGTCACGGCCGCCCGTCCGGCCGTATCCGGCGATCGACGTGCGACGGCAGTTCACCGTCATGCCGCGTCTCGAGTCTCTGACTGCGGTACACGGGGACCAGGTGATCACGAACGACGACCTGGTCCGCAACTCGGCCTACAACTGGTCTCCGATGGGTGCCGACGAGATTCGCGAGAAGACAGGGGTGGAGGAGCGCCGCTACAGCTCGCTGAGCCTGGAGGAGCTGGCACTCCAGGCCGCGGAGGCGGCGCTGGCGAAGGCGGGGCGGGAGCCGGAGGAGATCGGCGCCCTCCTGGTCTGCACCTGTACCAGTTCCCGGCTGATCCCGTCGCTGGCCACCTACCTCTGCGGTCATCTCGGGATCTACCAGGCGCACGCGGCCTACGACATCGTCGCGGCCTGCGCCGGCATGCCCTACGGGGTGGCCGAGGCCACGCGGCTGCTCCAGGAGGTGGAGCGGCCGGTGCTCGTGGTCTGCGCCGAGAAGTTCTCCGACAAGATCGGCAACGTCCGCCCCTCCCGCATGCTGTTCGCGGACGGCGCCGCGGCGATGGTGGTGGGGCCTGCGCCGGAGGGGGAGGGGCCTGACATCGACTACCTGCAGACCTACGCCAGCGGCCCGGCGAGCGAGGTCAACTCGATCATCTGGCCGAACCCCGAATTCGACAACAACATCACCGTCTTCGGCCCCCAGGTGAAGGCGCTGGCGGGCCGCTATCTGGCGCAGATGATCGAAGAGATCGGAGCGCTGCCGGACCCGGACGGCAAGGCCGGCTCCCTTCTCGACAGCATCGACCTCATCGTGCCGCACCAGGCCAACATGACGATGGTGACGCAGTTGGCGGAGCGGGCCGGCCTCAGTGCCGACCGCCTGTACTTCAACATCCAGAAGGTCGGCAACGCCTCGTCTGCGAGCATCCCCCTGGCCATGCACGACGCGGTGCGCGACGGCGTCATCACCGAGCCCATCCGGATCTTCGCGCCGGGATTCGGCGCGGGGGCCGTGGCCGGCTACGCCGTCATGCGGCTCGATCCCGCTGTCGTCGAGGTCCAGGCGCCGTCCGCTCGCGGCGCCGAAGCATCAGACCACGCTGCCCTCGCTCCCACAGAGCCCTTGCCCGCGTCGGACGAGGTCCGGGAGGCGTTCGGCTGACCCGCTCGAGTTCGCGGACACCGGCCGTGCCGTTGTCGGTGCCCCCATGAGTACCCGTCTCGTGCGCAGTGCGGACGGGACCGGCATCCGCGCGTGGTGCAACGACGCGGCGGGGGAGCCGGTCCTGCTGTGCAACGGACTGGGCGCCCCGCCCGAGGCCTGGCCGGGGGTCGCCGCCCCGGACAGCGGGTACCGGGTGGTCACCTGGTACCAGCGCGGACTCGGCGGCTCCGAGCGGCCGGCCGACCGCGCCCGCATACGCGTCGAGGACCACGCCGACGATGCACGTGCGGTGCTCGATGCCTACGAGATGCGCTCGCCGACGGTCGTGGGCTGGTCGCTCGGGGTCAACGTGGCCTTCGAGCTGGCTCTGGAGGAGCCGTCCCGGGTGCGCGCTGTCCTGGCCGTCGCCGGGGTCCCCGGCGGCAGCTACTCCGCACTGTTCGCCACGTACCGCGTGCCCCGGCCGCTGCGGGCCCCGCTGGGCAGGCTCAGCAGCTGGTGGCTGCCGGTGGTGGGACCGCTGCTGCCGTTGGTCGTGGCGAGCCTGCCGCCCTTGCACGACCTGCTCTCACCGGCGGCGGTGCGCGGGCCGGCGCGGGAGGCCACCCATCCCGGGGCGCTGCGCGCGGTCCTGCACGAGTTCTCCCGCCACGACTGGCCCTGGTACCGCCGCCTCGCGGTCGCCGTCGCCGAGCACTCACCGCTCGACGTCTCGACGGTGCGCTGTCCGGTCACGTTCCTCGCGGGCCGGTACGACTCCCTGGTAGACGTCGCCGACGTCCGCGCCGCCGCCCGGGCGGTGCCCGGCGCCTGGCTGCGCGAACTGGAGGGCACGCACTTCCTCCCGCTGCAGTACCCGGGGGTGATGCTCGAGGAGCTTCGCCGGCTCTCCCGCTCCTAGGGCCGACGGGGACGGGCGGTCAGCCGGGGCGGCGGTCGAGCACGTAGGACCCGGGCGCCGGTTCCAGCGGCGGGTGCGCGGAGCTGCCCGATGCCGTGGGCGCCGTCACCTCCTCGCCGGAGCGCTCGTGCATCCACTCCGCCCAGGGCTCCCACCAGCTTCCGGTGTGCCGCGTCGCCGATGCCTGCCAGGCGTGCGGGTCCGGGCCTGGCTCGCCGCCCGTCCAATAGCTGGCCTTGGGATTTCCCGGGGGGTTGACGAGGCTCTGAATGTGGCCGCTGGAGCTCAGCACGAACGTGGTCGGCCCGGAGAGCAGTTGCGTCGTCCGGTAGCACCCGTCCCACGGCGTGAGGTGGTCGGTGAGAGCACCGGTGACGAACGTGGGCAGGGTGATCCGGCTCAGGTGGACGGGGGTGCCCAGCACTCGCATCGCGCCCGGCCGAACCAGCGCGTTCTTCCCGAAGATCTCCAGGAACTGCTCGTGCAACCGTGCAGGCAGGTTGGTGCCGTCCGCGTTCCACGCAAGGATGTCGAACGCCGGCGGGTCCTCACCCAGGAGCCATTCGCTGACCAGGTAATTGAAGATCAGGTCATCGGGCCGCATCCAGGTGAACACCGAGCCCATCTGCCGTGCGGTGATGACCCCGCCCCGACGCGAGTTCCGCCGCGCCAGGTCGAGCAGGCGTGGGGCGGAGAACGCTCCGAGCGGTGCCCGGCTCGAGAAGTCGAGCAGGGTCACCGCGTATCCGGCGGCGTGCACGCGGTCGTCGCCGGTGGCGGCAAGGTGGTTGAGCGCCGTCGTCATCACCTGGCCGCCGGCGCAGAAGCCCAGCGTGGTGACGTCGGGGGAGCCGGTGATCTCCCGCGCGACATCGACCGCGGTCAGGACGCCGCCGGAGTAGGTGTCCAGGTCCCAGTCCGCCTGCTCCTTGGTCGGGTTCCGCCAGCTGACCATGAAGACCTGAAAGCCCTGGCTGACCGCGTACTCGACGAAGCTCCGTCCGGGGCTCAGGTCCAGGAAGTAGAAGCGTCCGATGGGCGGCGGCACGATCACCAGAGGCCGTTGGTGCACGCGTGCAGTCGAGGGCGCGTACTGGATGACCTCCATGACCTCGCCACGGTGGACGACGGCCCCCGGACTCACCCCGAGGTTCTCGCCCACCCTGAAGGCGCTGCGGTCGACCTGGGTGGGCATCCCGCCGTTGTGCCGGATGTCGTGGAGCATGTGCCCGAGCCCGCGGACGACGCTGCGCCCGCCGGTGTCGAACGCGCGCTTCAGCGCAGCCGGGTTGGTGAGCAACGTGTTGGTGGGGGCCAGTGTGCTCGTGTACGCGTTCAGGACGAAGCGTGCCTGCTCCACCTCGCGCCAGTCCGGACCGCCGCTCTCGTAGTCGTCGACGAGACGGGTCAGCGATTCGGACAGTGCCAGGTAGGACTGCGCCAGGCGCCGGTAGCCCGGATTCTGTGACCAGGCAGGATCCGAGAAGCGCTTGTCCTTCGGCGAGGGAGCGATCTCGTCGGTGCCGCGGAGGATGCGGACGGCGTCGCGTCCGAGCCGAACCGCTTCCTTCGCCAGCGGTCTGGGCCGGGCGAAGGTGGCGACCAGTCCGCGGACGACTCCTCGAGGGGTAGGCAGGCCGACCGGTTCGGCGCCCTCCACCGAGGCGAGTGCCTCGGATTCGTTCTGCGGTGTCGGCGCCGCGGGAGCACGCCCTCGGCCGCGCGGCAGATTCCGACTCGGCGCTGTCGTAGTGGTTGTCACGGGATCCCCCTTTGTGACCTGCATCACTCCGGTGCGACGGTAGCCGCCTGCGGCGGACCTGTGCGCCTCCAGCGTCTTCCGGGCAGGAAACGCATGAAATCTCTCGGGGGGTACGCGGGTGAGACGTCTCGGAAGGCGCCGCGGGTCAGCGTTGCGGCACCATGCTGCCCGTCCGCACGTATCGCGCGTGCCAGCTCAACGCCTCCTCGAGCAGATGGGGAGTGTGCTGGCCGAAGGCGCCCTTGAGCGCCCGGTCGAAGTAGTCCTCGAGCAGTGGCCGGTAGTCCGGATGTGCGCACCTGTCGATCAGCAGTCGGGCCCGGCGACGCGGCGCCAGCCCGCGGAGATCGGCCAGCCCCTGCTCGGTGACGATGACGTTGACGTCGTGCTCGGTGTGGTCCACGTGCGAGACCATGGGGACGATGCTCGAGATCGCACCGCCCTTCGCCGTTGAGGGCGTGACGAAGAACGAGATGTAGGCATTACGGGCGAAGTCGCCCGAGCCACCAATGCCGTTCTGGATCCGGCTGCCCATGAGGTGTGTGGAGTTGACGTTGCCGTAGATGTCCGCCTCGATCACCCCGTTCATGGCCAGCACTCCCAGTCGCCGCACGAGTTCGGGATGATTGCTGATCTCCTGCGGGCGGAGCACGATGCGGTCCCGGTAGTCCCGCGCGTTGTCGTTGAATTCCGCGACGGCGTCAGGGCTCAGTGAGAAGGCAGTGGCCGACGCCACCGAGAGGGTTCCTGTCTTGAGCAGGGAGAGCATCCCGTCCTGGATGACCTCGGTGAATGCAGTGAGATTCTCGAACCGCGACTGCGCCAACTCCGCGAGCGCCGCGTTGGCCACGTTGCCCACCCCCGACTGGACCGGGAGCAGCTCGGCCGGCAGTCGTCCGCGAGCGACCTCGTGCTCGAGGAATTCGATGAGATGTCCAGCGATCCGCCGTGAGGTCTCGTCCGGTGGGGAGTACCCGGCGTTGCGGTCGGGGGCGTCGGTCTCCACCACGGCGACGACCTTCTCCGGGGAGCACCGCAGATACGGCTCGCCGATCCGGTCGCCGGGTCGCACCAGCGGGATCGGTCGTCGGTTCGGTGGCAATGCCGTGCCGTAGTTGATGTCGTGCATCCCCTCGAGGTCGGCGCTCTGCCAGGAGTTGACCTCGAGGATCACGGAGTCGGCCTGCTCGACCCAGGTCTTGTTGTTACCGACGGACGACGAGGGGATCAGTTGGCCGTCCGCGGTGATCCCGCTGACCTCGATGAGGGCGACGTCGAGATGCCCGAGGAAGCCTTCCCACACCAGCTGCGCGACATGGGACAGGTGGACGTCGATGTACTCCATGTGGCCGCTGTTGATCTTCTCGCGGCTGACCGGGTCGGACTGGTACGGCAGCCGCAGCTCGATCCCGTCGGCTGCCGCGAGGGCTCCGTCCAGTTCCGGAGCGGTCGACGCGCCGGTCCAGACGTTGATTTTGAAGCGGGCGCCGGACGCGTTGGCTGCGGCGATTCGCTGCGCGAGAGCGAGGGGGACTTCCTTGGGGTAGCCCGCGCCGGTGAACCCGCTCATCCCGACGGTGGCACCGGGACCGATCATGGCTGCGGCCACATCGGCAGGGACGACCTTCCGAGCCAGCGCAGGGTGCCGGATGCGTTCGCTTCTCGGCATGGCCCATCACCTGCTTCGAGGGATGCGGCTGTCGGAACGAGGCTCTGACGACCGCGACTGCCCGGCCCGTGAACGGTACCCAGTAGCCGTCCGCTGGGCGACGCGACAAAGCGCTGCCCCGACGCCACGGCCACCTGAAGCGACTTCCGCCCCGCGACCCCTTGACCCCACCGTGGTCACGCAGATGGTGCAGCGACAGATCCAGACGCGGGTGCTCAGCCGGATCCTGGCCGGGGACCGACCGATCGGCACACCACGGGTCCTGCGACTCCTCGACCGGCATCCCGTCCTGC
>JAOPUS010000021.1 GCA_025963345.1 Blastococcus sp.
CCCCGAGGACCCCCATGGACCAGCGCTCGTTCCCCCTGCCGTCGCAGATCGCCGCCGTGCCCGGGGCGGAGGGATGGGAGGCGATGTACCCGTACTTCTCGCGCTTCCAGCCCGAGGACGACGAGCGGTTCTGGTTCTACAACTCGATGCACTTCCCCGAGGTCGTGCCCGCCTTCGACGGCATCACCTCGGAGATCCCCTACACGGCCATCGGGGCGAACACCGCCCGGCTGTTCTCCTTCCCGACCACGATGGGGATCGAGTACCGCATCATCAACGGGCGGGTCTACATCACCGCCAACCCGGTCACCGACCCCGCGCAGGTCGAGGCCCGGTTCGCCGACTTCCAGGAGCGGGCCGGCTACTACTACGGGAACTGGGACCGGCTCTACGGCGAGTGGCAGCAGCGCATCGAGGCGCTGATCGCCGACATCGAGGCGGTCGAGGTGCCGGAGCTGGGTGACCTCGACCCGCTCGAGGTCATCACCAGCGGGCGCGGGTTCGCCTCCAACCACTTCCTGCGGGAGAACTTCCACCGCTGCATCGACCTCTACTCGAAGATGTGGCATCACCACACCGAGTTCCTGATGCTCGGTTACGGCGCTTACGTCGTCTTCTTCGAGTTCTGCAAGCAGGCCTTCCCGGAGATGGGCGACCAGATGGTGGCCCGCATGGTGGCCGGCATGGACGTCACGATGTACCGGCCGGACGACGAGCTGAAGAAGCTCGCCGCGTTGGCCGTCGAGCTCGACCTCGGCGACCTGTTCGTCGAGGGCGCGGAGCCGGCGAAGGTGCTCTCGGCGCTCGGGGAGCGGGGCGACGCCGGCGCGCGCTGGCTGGCGGCGCTCGAGGCGGCGAAGGACCCGTGGTTCAACGTCTCGGTCGGCGACGGCTTCTACCACCACCACCTGTCCTGGGCCGACGACCTGACCGTGCCCTTCGCGGCGCTGCCCCGCTACGTGGAGCAGATCGCGGCCGGCGAGGACCTCACTCGCCCGACCGAGCGGCTGGCCGAGGAGCGCGACCGGATCGCCGCCGAGTACCGCGCGCTGCTGGGCACGGAGGACGAGCGGGGAGCCTTCGACCAGATGCTCGGCCTCTGCCGGCTGGTCTTCCCCTACATCGAGTCGCACAAGTTCTACTGCGAGCACTGGTTCACCACCCGCTTCTTCCAGAAGATCCGCGCCTTCGGTGCGCTGCTGGCCGCCCGCGGTGTGCTGCTGGAGGCCGACGACGTCTTCCACCTGCGGCACGTGGAGGTGGAGGACGCCCTCGCCGACGTCATGCTGGCCTGGGCGTCGGGCGGCACCGAGCTCGGTGCCCGGCACTGGCAGCCGATCGTCGCCGAGCGCAAGCGGATCGTCGAGGCGCTGTCGGGCTGGTCGCCGCCGCCCGCGCTGGGCGCCGTCCCCGAGGCCCTGAACGACCCGGCCGTGAAGATGCTCTGGGGCATCACCCAGGAGACCGTCGAGACGTGGCTCGGCGGTGACGACGACGACGAGTCGACGGTGCGCGGCTACGCGGCCTCCCCGGGCGTGGTCGAGGGCATCGCCCGGGTGCTGCTCAACGTCAACGACATCGGCCAGATCCGCGAGGGCGAGGTCCTCGTCTGCCCGGTGACCGCACCGAGCTGGGGCCCGGTCTTCGGCAAGATCGCCGCGGCCGTCTCCGACATCGGCGGCACGATGTCCCACGCGGCGATCGTGGCCCGCGAGTACGGCATGCCGGCCGTCGTCGGGACGGGCATGGCCACCACGCGGATCAAGACCGGTGACCGCGTCCGCGTCGACGGTGACCGCGGCGTCGTCACCGTCATCGGTTGATCTCTGATGGGAACCACGATGACCAGCACCCGCCCTGTCCTGCGCTTCGCCGACGTCGGCCTCGGCGACGTCCCCACCGTCGGCGGGAAGGGCGCCAGCCTCGGTGAGCTGCTGCGCGCCGGCATCCGCGTGCCGGACGGCTTCGTCGTGACGACGGCGGCCTTCCGGCAGGCGATCGAGCACTTGGACGCCGAGGGCGACATCGTCCGCCGGGTCGCGGCGCTCGACCCGGCCGACGCCGCGACCCTCGCCGCGACGACCGCGGAGATCCGGGCGATCGTGGAGTCCGCGCCGCTGCCGGCGGACGTCGCCGACGCGGTGACCGCGAGCTACGCGGAGCTGTGCGCGGAGAGCGGCGAGCACGACCTGCCGGTGGCGGTGCGGTCCAGCGCGACGAGCGAGGACAGCGCCGACGCGAGCTTCGCCGGGCTCCAGGACACCTATCTGTGGGTGCGCGGTGCCGCCGAGGTGCTCGAGCAGGTGCGCCGCTGCTGGGCGAGCCTCTACAGCGTCGAGTCGGTGACCTACCGGTTGCGCCGGGCGATCGCGGAGGACGACCTGGCGATGGCCGTCGTCGTCCAGCGGATGGTCGACTCGCGCAGCTCGGGCGTGCTGTTCACCCGCAGCCCGCTCACCGGCGACCGGTCCGTCATCTGCCTGGATGCCAGCTGGGGTCTCGGATCCGCCGTGGTCAGCGGCGACGTCACGCCCGACTCGTTCATGATCAGCAAGGTGACCGGCGAGATCACCCGGCGAACGGTCGCCACCAAGACGACCTGGCACCAGCCCGACCCGTCGGGCTCGGGCGTGGTCGAGACCGACGTCCCCGGCGAGCTCCAGGACGTCCCGTCGCTGAGTGACGAGGAGATCGCCGAACTGGTCGCCATCGCCCGCACGGTCGAGACGCACTACGGCTGCCCTCAGGACATCGAGTGGGCCGTCTCCCGATCGGCGGCGGGCGGGGAGAACGTCTTCCTGCTGCAGAGCCGACCCGAGACGGTGTGGGCGCAGAAGGACGCCGAGCGGGAGAGGACCGCCGGGCCCGCGCCGGCCGCCCGGCCGTTCGACCACGTGTTCAACCTGCTGGGCGGCAAGCGTCCGTCGGGGAGCTGAGCTCGATGGAACTGACTCCGGACGACGTCCGTGACGTCCTGCGGGTGCTGGACTCCAGCGGACTCGAGGAACTCCACCTGGAGCTCGCCGACCTGTCGCTGACGGTGCGCCGCGAAGGTGCGGCGGGGTGGACGGCGGAGCAGCAGGTCCTCCGCGCGCCGGTGCTGGAGTCGAGCTCAGCGCCGGTGGCCGTCGGCACCGCGCCGGTGCAGACGCAGGTGGGGGAGGGGCTGGTCGCCGTCCGCCCGCCGTTGCTGGGCACCTTCTACCGGGCGCCGCAGCCGGGGGCCCCGCCGTTCGTCGACGTCGGTGACCGGGTGGACGAGGACACCGTCGTGGGCGTCGTGGAGACCATGAAGATGATGACGCCGGTGCACGCCGGCGTCCGTGGCACGGTGGTCGAGTTCCGCCTCGGCAACGGCGAGTTCGCCGAAGCCGACGCCGTCCTGCTCGTGGTGGAGCCTTCGGTCGGGCGGGGTGGGGGACCAGCACAGTGAGGCGGATCCGACGGCTGCTGATCGCCAACCGCGGCGAGATCGCGGTGCGGGTGATCCGCACCTGCTCCCGGCTGGGCATCGAGTCGGTGCTCGCCGCCTCCGACGCCGACCTCGAGTCGCTGCCGGCGCGGCTGGCCGACCGGGTCGTGCGGCTCGGGCCCGCGGCGGCTGCGCAGTCCTACCTGGACCCGGACGCCGTGGTGCGGGCGGCGCTCACCGTGGGCGCCGACGCCGTCCATCCCGGCTACGGCTTCCTGTCGGAGAACCCGTCGCTGGCCCGGGCGTGTGCCGCGGCCGGGATCGTCTTCGTCGGGCCGACGCCGGAGTCGCTGGAGGCGGTCGGCGACAAGCTGAAGGCTCGGGGGC
>JAOPUS010000032.1 GCA_025963345.1 Blastococcus sp.
CGCCTACCCGTCACCGGGAATTCGAGGAGTCGGGTCAGCAGCCAAGCGCCTTGGCCGCTGGCGGCGATGCTCCGGACAGCTGCGCGCGGTGACCCTCGATGGATCCGGAACCACTCCCCGGTTCCGCCATTCGATCCAGAGAGAGGCCTCGATGACTCACGCGACATACACCGAGAACAGGGCTACCACTGCCGTCCCAGAACGCACCGCCGTCACCGTTTCCCCCGCGGCGCTCACCGGGCGGAAGTACGCCGTCGAGCTGATCGGGACGTTCCTGTTCGTCTTCGCGATCGGTACTGCCGCATCTCTCAGCGGCGCGTTGGCGCCGCTGGCGATCGGCTCCGCCCTCATGGTCATGGTCTACGCGGGCGGGCACATCTCAGGGGGTCACTTCAACCCGGCAGTCACCCTCGGCGCGCTGGTGCGCGGCCGGATCGGCGCCAGGGACGCCGTCGCGTACTGGGTCGTCCAGCTGGTGGGAGCCGCCTTGGCCGGTTGGCTCGTCCGCTGGGTGATCCTGCCCGTGCATGACACCGCCCTGACGCTGTCGGGTCACGCGATGGGGGCGGCCTTCGTGGCGGAGCTGCTGTTCACCTTCGCGCTGGTCTACGTCGTGCTCAATGTCGCCACGAGCAAAGACCACCCGAACAACTCCTTCTACGGTCTGGCGATCGGCTTCACCGTCCTGGTGGGCGCCTTCGCCGTCGGCAGCATCTCCGGCGGGGTCTTCAATCCCGCGGTGTTCGTGGGTACGGCGATCACGGGCCTGTTCGCCTGGTCGACGATCTGGGTCTACTTCCTGGCCCAGCTGCTCGCCGGCGCTCTGGCCGGGTTGACCTTCCGTGCCCTGAACCCCGCGGACACGTGACGCGCGACCGCTGACGCACGCCAGGCAGAGCCGGCCGCCCCTGGGGGGCCGGCTCTGTCGCGTCTCGTCCGACGCAGGACCCCGTTCGAGGCGCACAGCGATGGACCCGCGTCGGGAGGTCGAACCGTTCCCTTGCGTGCAGGTACCCGGCATGAGGAACCCTGGCCTGGCGGTAGCCGCGGATGGCGGCTGGCGACGATGCCCGGTCACCGCGCGACCGCGCACGCTCAGGCAGCCGGCCCACCCGGCGCCCGACCACCTCGGGCGATGTCTCATCCGGGGCCGAGTCGCCGCGGGAGTGGTCGGCGTCAGTCAGGGCCCAGCGAGGGAGCGGACATGTGGGGCAGCGGGACGACATGATCGTCCACGACAAGGAACCGATCGACGCCTTCTGCAGCCGCAACCACGGACCCTTTCCGGACCTCGACCCGGCGAGCTGGCGGCTGCGCATCGACGGCCTGGTCGACCGGGAGCTGGTGCTGTCCCTGGCCGAGCTGCAGCAGCGGTTCGCCCCCCGCACCGAAGTCGTCACGCTCGAGTGCGCGGGAAACCGGCGACCATCTCCACGGCCGCATGGACCGGTGTCAGCCGCGCGGACGTGCTGGCCGAGGCCGGACCCGGTGCCGGCGCCGCGCACGTCGCCTTCACCGCGCCGGACGTCTCGGCGAGCGTGGACCAGCCCTACGGCAGCACCGTCCGCTGCCGAAGGCCCGCTCGGGCGCGGTGCTGCTGGCCTGGGGGATGAACGGGGCACCGCTGCCGCAGATCCACGGGGACCCGGTGCGGATGGTGGTGCCCGGCTACATCGGTGCCTGCAGTGTCAAGTGGGGGCAGCGCATCACGAATCAGGCCGAGCCGTCGGAGAGCTACTTCCAGGCGGAGGACTACCGGCTGCTGCCGCCCGACGCCGAACCCGGCCCGGCCGCGGCATCTCCCTGGGGCCGCTGACGACGACCTCCGGGATCCTCTGTCCTGACGGCGACCGCCTACCCGCCGGGCCCACCGACGTCATCGGCCACGCCTTCGCCGCGGAGAGCCGCACCATCGTCCGCGTCGACGTGTCCCTCGACGGAGGACTGACCTGGACCCGGGCTGCCGTCGACGACCCGCCGAGCCCGTGGGAGTGGCAGTTGTGGCACACCACCCTGGACCTTCCTGCCGGGCCCCCTGAGATCACCGCCCGGGCGTGGGACGACACCGGCGCGGCCCAGCCCGAGTTCCCCGCCAGTCTGTGGAACCCCGCCGGCTACGACAACAACTCCTGGGCCCGCGTCCGGGTCGACGTCGGCTGAGCCGGACGGCGCCGACAGGACGTGGGCGACGGACTGCTCCCAGCCGCGGCGAGGAGGGCGGTCACTGGGCGGGGCCGGTGCCCAGGGTCATCGTGGCCGAGTGCACGCCACGGCCGGCATCGGCCCAGGTGACGGTCACCTGCCGGCCGGGGGAGTCGCCCGCGAGCGCCGCGCTCAGGTCTGCGGCGGACGGAACGGCCTGGCCGCCGACGGCGGTGATGACGTCACCGGCGGTCATGCCCGCCGATGCGGCGGGGCCATCGGGCACCACACCCAGGACGGTGACACCACCCTGGCCGTCGCTCACCGACACCCCGAGAAACGCCGGGTACCCCTGGTGGACGGTCGCCGACGTGACCCCATGCTCGATCTGGGTGGCGATCCCCTCGGCGGTCGAGATCGGGATCGCGTACGCCTGGGCGGCGCCGCCGCTGGAGGCGGCCGTGTCCATGCCGACGATCGCACCGGAGGAGTCGTACAGAGGGCCGCCGGAGTCGCCGGGCTGGACGTTCGCATTCGTCTCGATGAGCCCGCTGAGCTGCTCGGCGTTGGCGCCGCTGGAGTCGGTGGCGGTGATCGACTGGTCCAGTGCCGTGACCGTGCCGCTCGCCGCCGTCAGGACGCCGGTGCCGCCGGCGTCGCCGACGGCGGTCACCGCCTCGCCCACAGTTGCCGGGGAGGAGCTGAGCGCGGCCGTGGCCAGTCCGGAGGCGTCTTCCAGGTGCAGCACGGCGACGTCTGCGGACGGGTCGGTGCCGACGACCGTCGCGGTGTAGGTGACACCGGAGCTCACGACCGTGACCGTGATGCTGGTCGCCCCGTCGATGACGTGGTTGTTGGTGAGCACCTCACCGTTCGACGTCAGGACCATGCCGGTGCCGGCTGCTTCAGCACTCTGGTAGCCCAGGATGCTGTCGATGTCGACGATGCCGACCTGCTGCGTGCTGGTCTGCGTGCTGGTCGCGGTCGTGCCCGTCGGGGTCGTTGCGCCGCCGTACCGGCCGTAGCCCGCACCGAAGCCGCCGAGGCCGTGGTCTGCCGGCTGGAGGTACGCCGAGGCGCCTGGCGCCGTGACGGGTGGCGCTCCGGATGCCACACCGCCGCCGCCGAGGACGGCGCCGGCCGCGATGCCGCTGTGAACCGGCTCCGAGGTTCCTGGGAGGCCGAGTTCTTCCGGTCAGCGGGTAACGGTTCCTCCGGCTGGTCGCAGCCCTGGAGTGGCGTTGACCGTGACGACACGCGCCACCGCATCGCCGACCCTCGAACCGTCAGACACCGGTGGCGACGGAAGGGGACGACCGATGTCGGTGGACCCGAGCGGCTCTGCTCCGGCCACGATCCCGGGCCAGGTCCCGTCGCCGTCCCGGCCCCGTCCCCCTGCAGATCTTGGAGGCTCTCCGTGACTTCCCGCGGTCCCGTTGTGCGCGCGCTGGTCGGGCTCGGTCTGGTGTGCGCCACAGTCATCGCCCTCGCGAGCAGCATCGTGCTGCACGGACTCATCCTGGTTCTCGTCCTGGTGACGGCGGGACTCGCCGCAGGCGTGGCCTACAACGCCCAGGATGACGGCCGCGCCGCGGCCGTCGACGCGGCCTGGAAAGCGGCCGCCGCGACGGTGTCGGTCATCGTCCTCGTCACGGGCGTCGTCGTCCTCGTCGGTGGGGCCGTGGCTGCGCTGGTCATCGGCATGGCCCTCGTCACCGGGGGAGCCCTGTGGCTGCTGAAGACCCGGCGGCCACGGAGTGCCGGTGCGAGGAAGTCCGGCGGCGCTGTCGTGACGAACGCCGGCAACCCGGCGCCGGTGCTCGCGGCCGCGTGGCAGAGCCGTTGGCAGCCCCCGGTCTCCCTCTTGCCGACCTCCGACCTCGGCAGTGAGTGGCTGCAGACGACGTCGGCACTGGCCTCCCCGGTCGAGCCGGCGATGCGACAGGAGATCATCCGGCGCCGTCAGGAGACCCTCGACGAGCTGGAGCGTCGTGACCCGGCCGGCTTCGCGCGCTGGCTGGTCGCCGGGGCGGCCACGGACAGCGATCCGGCGACTTTCGTGCGGGGGGAGCGGACCACGGGGCGCGATTCGGCCTGACGCCGATGTCCACTGGCCAGCCGCTCACCGTGATCAGCAGGGGGCAGCGATGAACGTCACCGTCGGCGCGGCCACCTCCCTTGGCGCCGGCATCGAGGTGATCGAGATGTCCCGCTCCCACCGATCCGACTGGTCGTCGGCTCGCTGCTGCTCGTCTTCGGGCTGCAGTGGCTGCGCAAGGGAGTGCTGCGCGTCACCGCCCAGGGGTGGGCGGTCGGTCAGGGCGAGGAGGACGTCGACGACAGCGACCTGCCGGCCGGACGCTTCGACCGGACCGGCTTCGTGCTGTCCTGCAAGGGCGTCTCCCTCGAAGGCCTCGAGGTGGCCGTCATGGTGGTCGCCCTGGGCGGCGCCTCCGGTGTGCTCGGCGCGGCGGTGATGGGTGCCGCTGCCGCGGTGATCGTCCTGACCGCCGTCGGCGCGACGGCCTACCGGCTCATCGCCCGGATTCCGCGCCGGGCGTTGCAGCTGTCCGTCGGCGCCCTGCTGTCCGCCTTCGGCACGTACGGGGCCGGCCTGGGCGTCGGTGTCAGCCGGCCCGGTGGTGAGCCGGCGCTGCTGTGGCTCGCCGCCGTGTATGCGTCCAGTGCAGTGGCGCTCCTGGCCTTCGTGCGCGGCGGCTGTCGCCCGGCCAGCCGGGCCGCACGCTCGACGAGGACACGACAGAGGGGGTTCGATGATCGTCGTCCGCTGGATCCGCGCCTTCGTCGATTTCTGGATCGGCTTCATCGTCGGGGACGACTGGACCGTGCTGGACCGTGCCGGCCACCGTCCTTGCTGCGCTGCCGGCCACCTGGGGACTGCAGCGTGCCGGTCTCCCGGCCTGGTGGCTGCTTCCTGCCGCTGTCATCGGGTTCACCACCGTGAGCCTGCGCCGCGCCACGAAGGGCGGCCGGCGGCCGACGCCATGCGGTTGATCAGGCCCGCTCGGCCGCCGTCTGTCCCAGCAGCCAGCCGTCGGGGCCGGCCAGGACGCCGGCCTCGAGCGGACCCCACGAACCCCGCTCGTACGGGCGGACCGGCGGCGGACGCTCCTGCAGCGGGGCGAACGCAGCCCAGGCGCCGGCCAGGCCGTCGCTCGTGGTGAACAGCGACCGGTCGCCGGTCAGGACGTCGTGGAGGAGCGACACGTAGGGGGGCAGTGGCGTACCCCCGGGCACGTGCTTGAGGTCCAGCGTGGTCTGCGCCCGGGTCAGCACGAGGTCCGGCCCGGGTTCCTTGGTGACCAGGCAGATGTCGAGCGAGCCGCTGCCCGTCAGCGACAAGGAGACGACGTTGCCGTTGTCCGGCACGCCGGCGATCGGCCCCGAAGGCGTGCGCAGCCACAGGCTCACCCGTTGGGCGCTCCGAGCCATCCGCTTCCCGGTGCGCAGCAGGAACGGCACGTCCCGCCACCGGTCGGTGTCCACCCAGAGGCGGGCGGCGACGAAGGTGTCGGTCGTGGAGTCATCGGCGACGCCGTCCAGGTCGCGGTAGCCCTCGAACTGCCCGAGGACGACGTCCCGTTCCGGGTCCAGCGGCCGGAACGAGGCCAGCACCGACTCGCGTGCGGCCTGCAGATCGGTCGGCGTGAGGCTCGCGGGCGGCTCCATGGCCACCTCCGCGGCGACCTGGAACAGGTGGGTGACGAGCATGTCCAGTGCCGCACCGGTCGCGTCGTAGAACTCGGCCCGGTCGGCGACGTCGAGCTCCTCCGGCACGTCGATCTCCACCCGCTTGACGTGCTCGTGGCTCCAGATCTGGGCGAAGAGCTCGTTGACGAAGCGCAGGACGTGCAGGTCCTGGGTGCCCTCCTTGCCGAGGAAGTGGTCGATGCGGAAGACCTGGTCCTCGTCGAGCAGCGAGAGCACCAGGTTGTCCAGCTCCTGGAAGGACTCCGGCGTGGTGCCGTAGGGCTTCTCGTAGACCACCCGCGCCCCCGCGGCGAGCCCGTGCTGCACCAGCCCCTCGGTGATCGGGGCGAACGTCGACGGCGGGACGGCGAGGTAGTGCACGTACTGCGGATCGACGCCGAGTTCGCCCCGGGCCTCGCCGAGGACCTCCAGCAGGTGACCCGGGTCGGTCTTGTCGAAGCCGCCACCGGCGAAGCGCAGCCGCTTCGAGAACTCCTCCCACGGACCGTCCTCGGGCGAGGGACCGAACTCGGTGAGCGTCTCGTACACACGCGCGCGGAAGTCCTCGTCCGGCACGGCGCGGCGGCCGGCGCCCACCAGCCGCCACTCCTCCGGAAGCATGCCGCGCTGGGCCAGCTCGAAGAAGGCGGGCAGGACCATGCGCCGGGCGAGGTCGCCTGAGCCGCCGAACAGCACGAAGACCGTGGGCGGCAACGGCCGGGTGGGCTGACGCTCGGCCCCCCGGAGAGGTCGTGTGCTCGCGGGGTCGCTCGCCTGTGTCATGCGGTCCTCCTCGGTGCTTCTGGGCCCGGTGCCGGGTGCGCGACAGAGGCCGCCGGCCGAAGGCGCCATCGGGACAACGTCCGGCCGGGGCCGACGGCCAGCCTTCTCGGGACGCCTCCTCCCGTCGCCCCGGGAGACGGCACACCGCGGTACCGGCCAGCGCGGAGAGTCGGCTACCGGTCAGCCGGGGCAGGGTGCCCGCCGTGCATCCGTGGCGGCCAGCAGGGACCGGTAGGCAGGCATCCAGCGGTGCGGAAAGCCTGGTCCGCGAACTGCTGCTGGCGGCGATGTCCCGGCCTCGATGTCCCGGCGATGGTGATCCCGCACACAAGAGCCGCGGACCACAGGTCCCGCACAGAGGAGGGAACGACATGGCTCCCACGACGCCGTGCTACCGGCACCCCCGCAGGGTCTGGATGGTGGCCTGTGCCGACTGCACCGCCTGGCACATGGCGGTCGCCCTTGCCCGCCGCGCCGAACTCGTATCCGTGGCGGCCACCGCCCGGACGGCGGATGTCGCCACCTCTGCGCCGACAGCGACGGACGTCGCGCCGGTCGCTCTGCGCCTGGTCGCCTGACCGGCGGCCTCCCCCCACCGTCGTTCCGCCCGTCCGCCCGCCGGGGCGGACCCCACCCGTGGGAGCTCCCGTGATCACCACTGTCGACAGCCTGCAGGACGTCCTGGGCCTGGACTTCTCCATGGCCTACAGCGAACTCGCCGAGGCCCGGCTCCAGCGGAGCTGCAAGGACACGCCGGGTAACCGTGCCGCCGTCGCGGAGGCCCGCGCCCGGATCGATGCCCTGCTGGACATGTACCTGGCCGCCGGCTACCTCCGGGGCTGACCGGCGACCGCCTCGGTGCGTCCCGTTCCCCTGATCTCCCACCGTCCGAGCGCACGACGGATCCGATTCAAGGAGAACGGATGACCCACTGCACGCTCGCATCCACCCCGGTGCCCACGGCCGATCGAGACGACGCAGCCACCGGCCCGGAACGTCGGCAGGGCGCGATCACGCTCGGACTGCTGGCAACGGTGATCGTGCTGGACCAGACGACCAAGTGGTGGGCGTGGCGGAACGCCTCCGAGGCGATCATCAACGCCGGAGGTACCTGGTTCATCGGGTGGCCGGTCAGCGGGTGGTTCTCGGGGCCGGTGTCGGGCCCGCTCCTCGACCTCCTGAACGTCGGGCTCCTGAGCCTCGCCGGATTCGTCCTGGTGCGCCGGCCGCGTCGCGCTCTGGTCCTCGTGACCGGGTCCCTGATGATCGCCGGCTGGAGCAGCAATCTGCTCGACCGTCTGGGGATGCACACCATGACCGCACCGGGCAGCGTCCGTGGAGCCGTCGACTTCATCCCCATGGGACCGCCCTACTGGAACGTCGCCGACTTCGTCATCCTGAGTGCTACAGCGCTGTCCCTGGTGGCCGTGTGCGCCAGCGGCGGCCGCAGAGGTCGCGCCGAGGCATCGATCCGCCCCCTGACACCCCTGCCGCGCCTTCGCGCCTGGGGTCCTCGGCGGACGTGGGTGGCCGCGGCCGGGTTCCTGGTCGCCGTGGTGCTGAGCGTGCCCGCAGCGATCCGGACGGAGAGCGACGTCGGGGTGGAATCCTCCCGGCAGGCGCCGGCCGTCGCAGCCTCACATGTCTGACGTCGGGGATCGCCGGCTCGTGCAACCCCGGGGTTCCGCTTCGGGGGTGCAGCCCGCACCCGCAGTCTCCCCGTCACCCGCCCTCCAGGCACTCCTGATCGCGCTGACGGGTGCGACCGGTCTGATCGACGCCGTGAGCTATCTCGGGGTGGGGCACGTCTTCGTGGCCAACATGACCGGGAACGTGGTCCTGCTGGGCTTCGCTCTGTCCGGCGCCCCCGGCCTCTCGATCGCCGCGTCGCTGGCAGCGGTCGCCGGGTTTCTCGTCGGCGCCTGTGCCGGCGGGCGTTTGGCTGTCGCGGTGAGCCGGCGCAGGCGGCTGTGGTTGTCCACCGGCTCGGCCGCCCAGACGGTCCTGGTCGGGGCCGTGGCCGCTGCGACGATCGTCGGTGCCCTACGACCGGATGGCCCGTCCCGACTGGTCCTCCTGGCTCTTCTCGGCATGGCGATGGGCCTCCAGAACGCCACCGTTCGGCGACTGGCGATCCCTGACCTGACGACCACCGTGCTCACGCAGACCCTCACCGGCCTGGCCGCCGAATCGTCGCTCGCCGGCGGCTCCAACCCGCGTTCGGTGCGGCGGATCGGCGCGGTCGTGGCCATGCTTGGGGGCGCTCTGGTCGGAGGCGCGCTCACCCTCCACGCGGGGCTTCCGACGGCCCTCACCGTCACCGCGGTGGTCTTCGCCCTCGTCACGGTGGGCTTCGCCGTCGTCGTCCCCGACACGGTGCGATAGGCCACCCGCGGCCAGCAACCGTGCAGCCAGCGGGTGCCGTGGCGTTCCCGTTAGCGGTCCCTCGGAACGGGGGCTGGCCGCGTTGGCCGGACGGCGCCCCGACGCGAGGCTGACCGTGCACGGGCTCCCGGCAGGAAATCTGCGCGGCGGACTGCCCACCATCCGAGCGGAAGAGAACCGATGCGCCTCCATCCGTCCCGTCGCGTGGACCGGCACAGCGCGGTCGGCAGTGCGCGCCGACCCGGCCCCTCGGTGAAGGACGATCCGCGCGAGGCCCGGCCGTCGCCCGGGCCGACCCGCCCGAATCGGCGGTGGCTGCCTTTGCTCGCCGCTGTGGTCTTCCTGGCGCTGTTCCTCGGACCGAACCTGGTGGGGTCGTCGAACGCGACGGCGCTGGCGTACAGCACCTTCCTCGCCGACGTGGCGCAGCACGAGGTGACCGACCTCCAGGTGAGCAGCACCGGCGCGCTCAGCGGCACGCTGACCGGCGGGCAGCAGTTCACGAGCCAGGCTCCGCCCTGGGCACTCACCACCGACGACCTGTCCAGCAAGCTGGAGGCCGCCGGGGTGCACGTCACGGCCCACCTGCAGACCGACACGTTCGGTCAGATCGCGCTGGCGCTGCTGCCGACGCTGCTGCTGGTCGGAGCCTTCTGGTGGCTGAGCAGGAGGGCCCAGAAGACGCTCGGCGCAGGCGGGGGACTGGGCGGGCTCATGCGCACCAAGGCGCGGGTCAGCGAGGCCGAGCGCCCGACGACGCGCTTCGACGACGTCGCCGGGTACGAGGGCGCCAAGCAAGAGGTGCGCGAGGTGGTCGACTACCTCCAGCACCCCGACCGCTACCAGCGCGCCGGCGCGCAAGGGCCGCGCGGGCTCCTTCTGGTCGGCCCACCGGGGACCGGCAAGACGCTCCTGGCGCGGGCGGTGGCCGGCGAGGCCAGCGTGCCGTTCTTCGCTGTCACGGGCAGCAGCTTCGTCGAGGTCTTCGTCGGGTTGGGCGCGTCGCGGGTGCGTGACCTGTTCGCCGAGGCCCGCCGCAACGCCCCGGCCATCGTCTTCATCGACGAGATCGACGCCATCGGCGCGCGCCGGGGGGTCGTCGGGGGCGGCACCAACGACGAGCGGGAGCAGACGCTCAACCAGATGCTCGCCGAGATGGACGGGTTCACCGGCAACGGCTCGATCGTCGTCATCGCCGCCACGAACCGGCCCGAGGTCCTGGACCAGGCGCTGCTGCGGCCGGGCCGCTTCGACCGGCAGGTCACGGTGCCGTTGCCGAACCTGCGCGACCGTCAGCGCATCCTGGCCGTGCACGTCCTCGGCAAGCGTCTGGCGCCCGACGTGGACCTCGGCATCGTGGCGCGGGGGACGGCCGGTTTCAGCGGTGCCGACCTGGCCAACCTGGTGAACGAGGCCGCCCTGCGCGCGGCCCGCGGCGATCGAGTGGACCTGCGGCGGGTCGACTTCGACGAGGCACGCGACCGGCTGATCCTGGGCCGTCGGGAGGACTCGAACGCACTGCTGCCGCAGGAGCGGCAGACCGTCGCGGTGCACGAGAGTGGTCACGCCCTGGTCGCTGCCGTGTCCCCGACCGGGGATCCGGTCTCCAAGATCACCATCCTGCCGGCAGGCATGGCACTCGGCGCCACGCACCAGCTCCCCGAGGACGACCGCCGGCTGTACTCGGAGAGCTACCTCCTCGACTCCCTGGCCATCCGGGTGGCCGGGCGTGCCGCGGAGCTGCTGGTGTTCGGTGAGGCCTCCACCGGCGCCGCGGACGACCTGGCGGGCGCCACCGAGCTTGCCGTCCGCATGGTCCGCGAGTACGGCTTCTCCACCGAGCTCGGCCCCGTTGCCTATCCGGTTCCAGCCGCGACACACCTCGACGTGACGGCGATCGACCGGCCCTACGCCGAAGCCACGCAACGACGGGTGGACGACGAGGTCGCCCGGTTGCTCCGGGACGCCGAGGTCCGCGCGCGCGAGCTGCTGACCCGTCACCGGGCCGCACTCGACAGCCTCACCGCGCGCCTGCTCGAGGAGGAGACCGTCGACGGCTCGGTCGTCTACGACCTCCTCCTGCACCCGGACGGCGCCGACGACCGGCCTCAGCTCCTCGACGGAGAGTGACCGAACGGCGGGTCCGCACGCTCGCACCACCTTCAGTGGAACACCGACCCAGGGAGTTCACATGAGCATCTCCTCATCCGAACGGCCCGTGGCGGGCGGCGCGGGCAGGCGGCGGGCCCTCGCCGTGCTCCTTGCCGCCCTGCTCTGCGGAACGCTGGCGGGCTGCTATGCCAGCCAGAACGCGCAGACGGCCCGGCTGACGCCGGCCACGCCGGGCGTCGACGGCGCCGTCGGCATGATGGTGCTGAACGACGTCTACCTCGAGACCGCGCAGACCGTGCCGGCCGGTGGCTCGGTGGCGCTCCGCGGCGCGTTCACCGACGAGTCCACCCAGCCCGATCGGCTCGTCGCGGTGACCACGGCGGTCGCCGCGTCGGTCGAGCTGCTCGCGCCTGATGGAACGGTGGCTACCGACGGCATCGAGGTGCCCGCCGAGGGACAGGTGGACGCGACGACCGGGTCCGTGCTCATCCGGCTCACCGGCCTCACCCGAGAGCTGCGCCCGGGGGCGATCGTGCCGATCACGTTCGAGTTCGCGACGGCCGGGCGCGTCACCCTCGGCGACGTGCCCGCGGCGGCGCCCGTGCAGGGACAGGCGTGAGCGCGATGAGGGACACCAGCGCGACCACCGCCGTCCGACCGGCCACCGCCCGGTGGGTGGTCGTGTCCCGGCGGTGGTCGTGGCTGCCGGTCCTCGTCGTCGGGGCGGTGCTGTACGAGCTGGTCCGGCTGACCCTGGTGGACACCGGCGACCCCCTCTTCGTGCCGACGCTGATCCTTCTGGGTGCCGCCGTGGTGCCGGTTGCCTTCGTGGCGTTCGTCTCCGGACGCCGCCTGTCCTTCGGCGTCAACGGTTCCCTCGTCGGCCTCACCGCCCTGCTCGGCGGTGTGGTGGGAGTGCTGGTGGCCGGCGCGCTGGAGTTCGAGGCGCTGCGCAGCTTCGGCGACCTGCCATTCATCGTCGTCGGTCTGATCGAGGAGATGGCCAAGTTGCTGGTGCCCACCGCGATGCTCCTGCTGTTCCGCCGCAACCGGCGCCCCGCGGACGGGCTGCTGCTCGGGGTGGCCGCGGGCGCCGGGTTCGCCATTCTGGAGACCATGGGTTACGCGCTCGTGGCTCTCGTGGGTTCCGGTGGCAATCTGTCGCTGGTCAACGGCCTGCTGTTCGACCGGGGCCTGCTGAGCCCAGCGGCCCACATGGCGTGGACGGGCCTCGCCGGGGCGGCGCTGTGGTCGGCGGCCACCGAACACTGGCGGTTCCGCGCGGTCGTGCGCTTCGTCGTCGTCTACCTGGTCGTCGTCGTTCTGCACGCCGGCTGGGACGGCACGGGGGGCGGATGGGCGCACGCCGGCCTCGCGGTTGCGAGCCTCGGGCTGCTCGTGGGGACCGTGCACCGGTTCGCGACGACGGACAACGCCCGGCGGGACCGACCTGCACCGGCGTGGCCCCAGCCGATCGGCACGCCGCCTGTCGGACAGCCTGGGCCGCAGCGGCCGGCGATGCCCGTGTTCCCTGGAACCGCGGCACGGAGCGGCTGGCCGCCTGCGCCGCCGGCTCGCCCGGACGGGACGACCTGACGGCGCCCCGGGCAGGTGATCAACGTCAACCGGACGCCCTCCGTCCAGGTGTCGCGATCAGGTGCGCGCAGGTCGGCGGCCCGCTCGGTGGTCGCACTCATGGGCGGATGGCAGATCCAGGGGTGCTCACCCGGAGCTTGTCCTGCCCGACCGCACTTGTGATCACCACGTGCCTGTGCCCGGCGCCGTGCGACCGTCAGTTCAGGTCCGCACCGACAGGGAGACGCCGAAGTCGCCGGCCGGATCGGTCCACCAATGGGTCATCGACAGGGCAGCAGCGGCGAGCTCCTGCTCCACCCGTTCGCGGCGGAACTTCGCCGACACCTCGGTGCGCAGGTCCTCCCCGGCCGCGAACGGGACCTGGAGGTCGAGCTCGGCCACGGTGACCAGCTGATCGACCCGGGACCGCAGCCGCATCTCCATCCATTCGTTCTCGGCGTCCCACAGAGCGACGTGCTCGAACGCGTCGGGGTCGAAGTCGGCCTTGAGCTCCCGGTCGAGGACGGCCAGCACGTTGCGGTTGAAGGCTGCCGTCACGCCGTCCGCGTCGTCGTAGGCGCGCACCAGCCGCTCGGGATCCTTGACGAGGTCGGTGCCCAGGAGGAACGAGTCACCCGGCTCCAGCGTGGCGCTCAGCTCGGCGAGGAAGTCTGCCCGCGGCCCGGGCTCGAGGTTGCCGATCGTGGATCCCAGGAAGGCGACCAGCCGCCGTCCCGACCGCGGTAGTTCCCCGAGGTGTCGGGTGAAATCCCCGACCACGGCCCCGACGGCGATCTCCGGGTATTCCGCGCTGATCGCGGCCCCGGCGGCACGCAGTACCGAGGGATCGACGTCGAAGGGCACGAACCGGCGCAGCGTCCCCGCGTCATGCAGCGCCGTCAGCAGCAGCCG
>JAOPUS010000055.1 GCA_025963345.1 Blastococcus sp.
CCCGTCGAAGCCCAGGCGGGTGAGCATGCCGGCGACGACGGGGCCGAAGGTCACCAGGTTGTACGGAACGACCGGACGAGGGGAGCCGCCGACACCGGGCACGTCGAAGCGGATCACGCTGCGCCGCTCGTCGAGGGCGTCGACGAAGGGCTGGAGTACCTCCAGGCTGGCGCCGATGCCGTTCATCAGCAGCAGCGGGGTCGTGGACGGGTCCGTCCCGGGGCGCACCGACACCCGAAGGGTCCGCCCGGCTGCCGTCACCGTCCGGAGGTACTCCCCACTGGCCGGTGACGGCGGGGGACTACTTGTCGAAGACATAGGTGCCCGGTGCCTGCGCCAGAACCTCCAGCCCTCCGCCGAGGGCCGACGGCGCGGGGATCTCCTCCCCGGAGCGCTCGCCCAACCAGGTCATGTAGTCCGGCCACCAGGAGCCCTTCACCGTCTCCGCCTGGGTCATCCACTCCTCCGTGTCGGCGGGGGTCGATCCCGCGACCTGGAAGGTGGACTTCGGGTTGCCGGGCGGGTTGACCAGCGAGGCGATGTGCCCGCTGGTGGACAGGATGAACCGGCTCTCACCGCCGAGCAGCTGGGTGGAGCGGTAGCACGCCTGCCAGGGGCAGAGGTGGTCGGCGATCCCGGCGGTCACGTAGGAGTCGACGGTGACCTTGGACAGGTCGACCGGCGTGCCGAGCATCGTCGCCGTGCCCGGCTCGACCAGGGAGTTGCCCAGTGCGATGTCGATGAAGTCCCGGTGCAGCGCCGCGCTCATCCGGGTGGCGTCGGCGTTCCAGTAGAGGATGTCGAAGTTCGGTGGCGGCTTGCCCTGCAGGTAGTTGTTGACCCAGTAGTTCCAGACCAGGTCGTTGGGCCGCAGCCAGGCGAAGATCGACGACAGTTGCGCTCCGTCCAGGTAACCCTTCTTCCGTGATTTCTCCGTCGAGGCCTTGACCGCTTCCTCGTCCATCAGCGCCGAGACCGTTCCGGCCCGCGCCCAGTCCAGCACCGTGACGGCGAAGCTGGCGGCGCTCACCCGGTCCTGCCGCCCGGTCGCGGCCAGGTGCGCGAGCACCATCGAGGTGATGATCCCGCCGGAGCAGAAGGCCTGGACGGCGACCTTGTCCTGGCCGGTCACCTGGTCCACGGCGTCCATCGCGTCGAGGACGGCCTGGCCGTACGTGTCGAGCCCCCAGCCGGCGTGCCGTTCGTCCGGGTTGCGCCAGGACATCATGAAGACCTGCTGGCCGGCGTTCAGGTAGTGCTCGACGATGCTGCGGCCGGGGGCGAGGTCGGCCACGTAGAACTTGTTGATCGTCGGCGGGACCATCAGCAGCGGGACGGCGCGGACGGTCTCCGTCGTCGGCCGGTACTGGATCAGCTCGAAGACGTCGGTCCGGAAGACCACGGCGCCCGGGGTCGCGGCGAGGTCCTCGCCGACGGTGAAGGCGTCCGGCTCCACCATCGACGGCACTCGGGGCGGGGTGGCGATGTCACGGACCAGCCGCTTGAGCCCCGTGACGGCGCTGCCGCCGCCGGTGTCGATTGCCGCCTTCAGCGACAGCGGGTTGACCACGGGCAGGTTGCTGGGGGCCAGCGCGTCGACGATGTTGGTCGCGGTGAAGCGGACCCGCTCGTCGTCCTGCCAGTCGAGGTCGGCGTCCTCGATCAGCTCCCAGGCGGTGCGGGCGGAGGCGAGGTGGGCCTGCATCGCCCGCCGCAGCAGCGGGTTGCCCGTCCAGGCCGGGTCCGCGAAACGTCTGTCCTTGCGACCCGGTTCCAGGTCCGACCGGCCGACGGCGATGGCACCGAGCTCCCGCACGAGTTCCGCGGCTCGCTTCGCCACCGTGCCGGGCTGACGCGCCAGTGCCGAGCCGAAGCGGAGCGTCGTCCCGGCCGGCGGGATCATCCGGCGCAGAGGCCCGCGCGCCGCGTCGACCAGCAGCATGTCCAGGCCCATCACGGCCTCGGTGGCGTCCTCCGGGGGCTCGGGGGGATGGTCGGCGCGTCGCTTCTGCGACGTCTGGGCGGCCTTCTTCGTACGGACGGTGTCGCTGGCGGGCTGAGCCATCGCCGGCCTCCTCTGAGCGCGCGCTGCTGCGCTGCCGCGCACGGGGGACCGAACTGGGCGCCGACCCCCGAGGCGTAGCTGTGACCCCGATCACTCAACCACAGCTGCCGGAACGTGGCAGGCCGGTGTCCGACCCGCCCGGCTCAGCCGGCCTTGTGCTGGGGGCAGAGATGTGCGATCGAGAGCTGCGCGAAGTTCGCGGCCTCGGCGTCCGTCGCCCCGGCGAAGGTCAGGGCGCGCACGACGTCGTCGTACGTGGCGCCGTACCCCAGCTCCTGGCAGACGTCGTCGGCCATCGCCAGCTTCTGGGCGTCGTCGAGGGGCGGCGCCAGCCCGGACGCCGCCAGCGCGGTCAGGAAGGCCGTCGTGGGCGAGAGCACCGGCGTCGCTGCGGCAGTGGGCGCCGCCGGGGCGCCGGGCCGGCCGGTGGCGCCGGTGCTGGGCAGGCCGGCCGCTGCGTCGGCGGACGCGGCGGAGGGGGACGCCGAAGCGGTCGCGGCCGCCTGATCGGCGGCGGCGTCGGTGGCGGGGGCAACCGCCGCGGTTCCGTCGTTCGTCGTGACGGAGGAATCGGCTCCAGCGGCCTCCGCCCCACTGCTCGGTCGGTTCATCGCGATCCAGGCGCCGACGCTGACGAGGACAGCGGCGACCGCGGCCACGATCAGGAGCCGTTCCAAGGCCCGTGGCCCTCGAGCCGCGGATCCGGCCTTCCGGTCGGTCGTGGTCTTCGAGGACATCGCTGCTGCACTCCGTTCGGCCCGGCCCGGGCGGCCGGTTCCTGGTCCCATCGACGGGATGGCCCGTCGACTGGAGCCGAGGCGGGTGCCGTCTCACCCGTCGGGGTCGCCGGTGTCAGGGCCCCGGGGTGGGAGTGCT
>JAOPUS010000056.1 GCA_025963345.1 Blastococcus sp.
GGTGGCGGTGGCCAGCGGCGGAGCTGGTCGAGGATCCCCAGCGGCCTGGTGGCTGTCGTCGTGGCGGTGGCTGCGGGTGGCCGGTCGGCGGTCGGGGGTGGGAGGTCGTCGTCGGTGCCGTAACGCAGTGGGTGGGTGGTGAGGGTGTGGCCGCCGGGGGTGGTCCATTGCAGGCCGCCGTCGGGGAGGCGGTGCATGGTCCAGCCGGGTGCCTGGTGGCTGAGGCGGTGGTGGTGGCGGCACAGGCAGCACAGGTTGGTTTCGCTGGTGGGCCCGGCGGGCCAGGGGGTGTTGTGGTCGAGGTCGCAGCGGCGGGCGGTGGCGCGGCAGCCGGGGAAGCGGCAGCGCCGGTCGCGGGCGCGCACGAACCTTGCCAGCGCCGCCGACGGGGGGTAGCCGGGGCTGTCCGCCGGTGGGCCGAGCCCGGCACCCCGTGGTGGGTGGGTGCAGGTGCGTTGCCCGGTGCGGCACTTCCTCCGGCCGCAGGTGGCGGTGTGCCGGATTCCGGTGGCGTCGGTGAGGGCGAGCAGCTGGCCGGAGACCTCCTCGACGATCGCGATCGTCGGGATGTGGGCGAGCGCGGTGCCGGCGACGGTGCGGATGCCGAGCAGCTCGGCGAGCCGCACCGCGGCCGCCTCGTTGCCGCTCAGCCCGGCAGCAATCGCGTCGGTGGAGTCTGGCTCGCCGGTCGGGTCCGGCTCGGCGGACAGCGCCGCCTCGGCAGGATCTGCTTGGGGGTCCGCGGGCGCTGACGCAGGCTGGGCGTCGGCCGGGCTCTTCGTCCCGGCGGCCTCGGCCACCCCGGTGGGCTCGACCTCGGCCTCCGCTTGTTCCGGCCGCGGCAGCAGCCCGAGGGTGTGGGCCAGTTCGCGGACCAGGACCGCCGGAACGGGCTGCCCGTCGATCTCCCCCGGCTCGTCCCCGCCGGTCAGCGTGTCCACCCCGGCCACCACCGTCAACCCGATCTGCACCGGCCCGTTCACCCCGGGCCGCAGGATCAGGTCGACCAGGCAGTCGACCATCCGCTGCTCCTTGCTCCGGACATCACCGGGCGTGACGCAGTCCGCCGCGTAGGCCTCCAACGCCCGCCGGCAGGCCTGCGCGAGCGGCAGCGGCAGCGTCGCCGACAGGCTGCCCATCCCGTCCCTGCCCGGGAACATCCGCACCCCGCGGTCGCGGATCGCCGCGGCCAGCCGGCGGGCGGCCGCCGCGGCATCGGCCCGCAGCACCGCCCGCCGCGCCGCCTCCCGCAGCTGCGCCACCGTCTTCCCGTCGGCCCGGGCCAGCAGCCGCTCCTCCACCCCGGCCCGGGCCTCCTCCTTCACCGGGCCCACGATCTCGGCCAGCGCCCGGGCGTGGTTCCAGCCGATCCGACCGGCCTCCAACGCCGCCCACGTGGCCGGCAGCCGCTGCACCAGGGTCACCGACTCCGCCACCAACCCCGCCGCCGCCGCCGCGGACAACCCGAGGGCGACCATCACCTCATCCACGGCCCACTCACTCACCGCCGCCAACGCCCCCGGCCGCCCCGCCCGCGACGCCACCGCCGCCGCCCCCACCTCCGCATCCGGGCGATCCAGCAGCACCGCCGGCCGCGCCGTCGCGAACGCGGCCAGCGCCCGCGCCTGCACCGCCGCCTGCCGGCGCTGCTCCACCTGCGCCGCCCGCGCCGCCGCCAGATGACCCGCACCGGCCTCCAACAGGCCACGAAATCCGGCCAGCTCCGGGCAGCCGTCGTCTGCCGCCGGTGATGCGATGCGGCCGTCCGGTCCAACGGGGAGCACCTGCACGCGCCCCGGGAAGATCTGGTCGACCAGGGCGCGCACGCGCTCTACGGCGGCCGATGTGCTGGCCGCCGTCCACGCGTCGTCAGAGTCGAACACATGTTCGATAGTAGTCGAGCAACGCGGCGCTGACCAGGCGAAACAGAACTGTGGACAGAGCGATCCGCTGTGGACGACCCGGGCACTCGGAGCCCGAGAACGTGCTCAGATGGGCGCTACCGCGGACCAGCGCACGGTGACCTCGCCGTGCCGCCAGCGGCGGGCCGACCCGACGAGGGGCCAGCCCTGGCTCCCCAGCGACTCGACGGCCGCCACCCATCGCTGTCGCGGGCCGAAGGCGGACAGTCCGGCGGCCGCCGCCCAGGCCGCGTCGAACGCGCGCAGGAACTCGTGCACCGGCTGCCCGGGCACGTTGTGGTGGATCAGCGCCTTCGGCAGCCGCTCGGCCAGGTCCGACGGCGTTCCGATGTCGGACACCCGGGTGGCGAAGGTCAGCGTCAGGGGCCCGTCGGAGTCCAGGGCGACCCACGCCGAGCGCCGTCCCCACTCGTCGCAGGTGCCTTCGACGATCACGCCGCCCGCGCCGAGGGCGGCCCGCATGGTGTCCCACGCCTGGGCTGCCGAGGGCTCGTCGTACTGACGGAGCACGTTGAACGCCCGCACGAGCACCGGCTGCAGGCCCGCCAGCTCGAAGCCCCCGACCCGGAAGTCGACGCGTGGCGGGTCCCGGTCGGCCGCCACCGCGGTGACGCGGGCGGGATCGATCTCCAGCCCGACGACCTCCAGGCGGTCGACCTCGGCACTCAGCCGGTCGACGAGTTCGAGCGTCGTGACGGCGGAGGAGCCGTACCCGAGGTCGACCACGAGGGGGCGGGCGGAGTCGCGGAGGCGGGGGAGCTGGGTGGCGAGCAGCCAGCGGTCCACCCGGCGCAGCCGGTTGGCGTTGGTGGTGCCGCGGGTGGGCAGCCCCAGCGCCCGGGCCCGGCCCGCCGCCAGGCGGGGAGCCTTGCGCTGCGGGGAGAGAGACAGCGATGCCCGGCGCTTGTGGTCGCTCACGTGCTCGCTCACCGGTCCGGAGGGTAGTCCCGGTTAGCGTTGGGTCGTGCAGGTTCTACGAGGGGTCCGGCTGGCGGACCTCACCACGCTCGGCGTCGGCGGCATCGCAGACCGGGTGATCCAGGTCGAGGACGCCGGCGAGTTGGTGACCGCCGTCCGCGAGGCCGACGAGGCCGGACGTCCGTTGCTGCTGCTCGGGGGCGGGTCCAACGTGGTGGCTCCCGACGACGGGTGGGACGGGGACGTCGTCGCCGTCCGGACGCGGGGGATCGAGCGCACCGGCGGCGCACTCGTCGTGGAGGCCGGCGAACCGTGGGACGACGTGGTCGCCTACGCCGTCGATCACCAACTCGCCGGCATCGAGGCGCTGTCGGGCATCCCGGGCTCGACCGGGGCCACGCCGGTGCAGAACGTCGGTGCCTACGGCCAGGAGGTCGCCCAGACGATCACCTCCGTCCGGATCTACGACCGTGCCGAGAAGAGCGAGCGCACGCTGACCCCGGCCGAGTGCGGGTTCGCCTACCGCGACAGCCGGCTCAAGCGGGAGCCCGGCCGGTTCGTCGTCCTCGGAGTCACCTTCGTCCTCGACGAGAGCGCGGTGTCCCGCCCGGTCGGCTACGCAGAGCTGGCCCGGAAGCTGGGCGTGGAGATCGGCGGCACCGCCCCGCTGGCCGACGTGCGCAGCGCGGTCATCGAGCTCCGCCGCGGCAAGGGCATGGTCCTCGACAGGGCCGACCCCGACAGCCGCAGCGCCGGCTCGTTCTTCACCAACCCCGTGGTCCCCGCCGACCGTGCGGTCGACGGTTGCCCGAGCTGGCCGGCCGGGCACGGTCGGGTGAAGCTCAGCGCCGCCTGGCTGGTCCAGTCCGCAGGCTTCGGCCGCGGAACGCGGGACGGGCACGTGGGGACGTCGTCCCGCCACAGCCTCGCCCTGACGACGGAGGCCGGCGCGACGGCGACCGAGCTGCTGGCCTTCGCCGACCGGATCGTGGCCGCGGTCTGCGAGCAGTTCGGCGTCACCCTCGAGCGCGAGCCGACGGCGGTCTAGGTCTCCCGCGCGACCTTGTGCTGCGCGGCCTGGGCCAGTGGGCGGACCACCATCAGGTCGATGTTCACGTGGTGCGGGCGGGTGACCGCCCAGGCGATGCAGTCGGCGATGTCGTCGGCCACCAGCGGCTCACGCACGCCCCGGTAGACGGCGTCGGCCGCGTCCGCGGACCCCAGTCGGTTCAGCGAGAACTCTTCGGTGCGCACCATCCCCGGCGCGATCTCGACGACCCGGACCGGTTCCCCGTTGAGCTCCAGCCGCAGCGTCTCGGCGATCGTGTGCACTCCGTGCTTGGCCGCGGTGTACGACGCCCCGCCCTCGTACGAGACCATCCCGGCCGTCGAGCTCACGAAGACCACGTCCCCGGCGCCGGAGGACTGCAGCAACGGCAGCAGAGCCTTGGTCACCCGCACGGTGCCCAGCACGTTCACCTCGTATGCCCGGGTCCACGCGTCCAGGTCCGCCTCGGCCACCGGAGCGGCGTCGAACGCCCCGCCCGCGTTGTTGACCAGCACGTCCACCCGTTCGAGCGCGGCGGCGAAGGCGGCCACGGACGACGGATCGGTCACGTCCAGCGGGAACGCTCGCGCCCCGATCGCCGACGCCAGCCTGGTCAGCCGGTCCAGCCGTCGCGCCCCCATGACGACGTCGAAGCCGTCCGCGGCCAGGCGGGCGGCGGTGGCCGCCCCGATGCCGCTCGAGGCGCCAGTGACGACGGCGGTTCGACCGGCGCCCGGGAGCGGCCGACGGTCGGGGGAGTGGGAAGGATCGGTACCGGGCATGAACCCCATCCTGGCGCTGTTGCAGGATGAACAGTCGACAGGGGGCGGTCGGGCCCCTGGCCATCGGACTACTCGAGCGGGAGGTTTGCACGTGCCCGCTCGCCGTTTCGCCCGCCCCGGCACGCCCCGGCGGGTGGCGACCCTCTCGGTGCACACCAGCCCGCTCGACCAACCAGGAGCCGGCGACGCAGGCGGGATGAACGTCTACATCGTCGAGGTGTCCCGCCGCCTGGCCGCCCGCGGCATCGCCGTCGACATCTTCACGCGCGCCACGTCCAGCGACCTCCCGCCCGTCGTCGAGATGTGCCCCGGCGTGACCGTGCGGCACGTCAGCGCCGGCCCGTTCGAGGGCCTGGGCAAGGAGGAACTCCCCGCCCAGCTGTGCGCGTTCACCGCCGCCGTGCTGCGCGAGGAGGCCCAGCACGAGCCGGGCTACTACGACGTCGTCCACTCCCACTACTGGCTCTCCGGCCAGGTCGGGTGGCTGGCCCGCGACCGGTGGAGCGTGCCGCTGATCCACACCGCGCACACGCTGGCCAAGGTCAAGAACGAGGCGCTGGCGACCGGCGACCGCCCCGAGCCGCGCGCCCGCGTCATCGGCGAGGAGCAGGTCGTTGCCGAGGCCGACCGCCTGATCGCGAACACCGACGAGGAGGCCCGCCAGCTCGTCCGGCTGTACGGCGCCGACCCCGCCCGCACCCTCGTCGTCCCGCCCGGCGTGGACCTCGACCGCTTCGCGCCCGGCGACCGCGCCGCCGCCCGTCGCGCCGTCGGCGTCGACCAGGACGCCCTCGTGCTGCTGTTCGTCGGTCGCATCCAGCCGCTCAAGGCCCCCGACGTCCTGCTGCACGCCGCCGCCGAGATGCTGGCCGCCGACCCCGCCCTCCGCTCCCGCCTTCAGGTGCACGTCGTCGGCGCCCCCAGCGGCTCCGGCCTCGAGGCCCCGAAGCAGCTCGAGCAGCTGGCGGCCAGCCTCGGGATCGCCGACGTCGTCCGCTTCTTCCCGCCGCAGCCGCCCGAGCGGCTCGCCGACCACTACCGGGCTGCCGACGTCGCCGTCGTCCCCAGTCACAACGAGTCCTTCGGGCTCGTCGCGCTGGAGGCGCAGGCCTGCGGCACCCCGGTCGTCGCGGCCGCGGTCGGTGGTCTCCGGACGGCGGTCCGCGACGGCGTCTCCGGCGTCCTCGTCGACGGCCACGACCCCCGCGACTACGCGACCGCGGTCCGCGCCGTCCTCGCGCGGCGGGAACTGCTCTCGGCCGGCGCACGCCGGCACGCGGACCTGTTCTCCTGGGACCGCACCGCCGACACGCTCGTCGCGGCGTACACCTCCGCGGCCGAGGACATGGCCGGCGCCGTCCGGCCCGCCCGGCCCCGCGCCGTCGGTCCGTTGCGCGCCCTCCCCGGTATCCAGGTCGCCCGATGAGCGAGCAGGTCGTCGCCACACTGGACGCGGTGATCGAGCAGGCGCTGCGGGACAGCGACCTCGTGCACGACCACCCGGCACCGGGCCAGTGGCTGGTCGACCTGCCCGGCACCAAGAAGCTCAAGACCGTCTGCGGCCTCATCGTCGGCGAGCACGCCCTGCGGGTGGAGGCCTTCGTCTGCCGCCAGCCGGACGAGAACCGCGAACAGCTGTGGACCTTCCTGCTGCAGCACAACGCCCGCATGTACGGCGTCGCCTACTCCATCGACAGCGTCGGCGACATCTACCTGACCGGCCGGCTGCCGCACGCCGCGGTCACCCCTGACGAGATCGACCGCATCCTCGGCGCCGTCCTGACCTACGCCGACGACCACTTCAACGCGATGCTGGAGATCGGCTTCGGCACCTCCATCCGGCGCGAGTGGGACTGGCGGGTCAAGCGCGGGGAGTCGCTGCGCAATCTCGAGGCCTTCGCCGCCTTCGCCGATCCATCGCGCAGGCCCGCGGACGGCGGGGCGTGAGGACCGCCCCCTCGACCGACCGGGCCGAGCCCGCCGAGGATCGTTCCTACGCGCAGCGCTGGTGGGTCCTGGCCACCATGACCGTCTGCCTGCTCGTGGTGATCATGGGGAACACCATCCTCAACGTCGCGATCCCGACGTTGCAGCGCGAGCTGCAGGCCACCCAGGGGGAGCTGCAGTGGGCGGTCGACGCCTACATCCTGGTGTTCGCCGGCCTGCTCTTCTCGTGGGGCGTGGTGGGCGACCGCATCGGCCGCAGACGGGTGCTGCTGATCGGGCTGACCATCTTCGCCGTCGGCTCGGTGTTCGCCGCCTTCAGCGACAGCCCGATCGAGCTGATCGGATGGCGCGCGGTCATGGGTATCGGCGGGGCCGCCGTCCAGCCGACCACCCTCGCCGTCATCACCAACGTCTTCCCGCCGCGCGAGCGCGGCCGCGCCATCGGCGTCTGGGCCGGCACCGCCGGGATCGCCGTCGCCGGCGGGCCGCTGGCCGGTGGCGCCGTGCTCGAGCACTTCTGGTGGGGGTCGGTCTTCCTCGTCGGCGTCCCGGTCGCCGTCCTCGGCTTCATCGCCGTTGTGGTCTTCGTCCCCGAGTCCAAGGACCCGTCGCCGGGGCGGCTGGACGTGCCGGGCGTGCTGCTGTCGATCGTGGCGCTCGCCGGATTGGTCTACGGGATCATCCGCGGCGGCTCCGGGGCCGGCTGGACGACACCCGGCGTCTTCGTCCCGCTCGCCGGCGGGGTGCTCCTGCTGGGGTTCTTCGTCTGGCTGCAGCGGCGCTCCACGCATCCCGCGCTCGACGTCAGCCTGTTCCGCAACCCCGCCTTCTCCGCCGCCGCGGTGGCGCTGGGGCTGAACTTCTTCGCCCTGCTCGGCGCGACCTTCTACCTCGTCTACTACCTGCAGGGCGTGCGGGGCTACACCCCCCTGCAGAGCGGCGCCGCACTCATCCCGGTCGCGGTCGGCATGGCACTGATGGCACCGCGCAGCTCCGGCCTGGTCGAGCGCTTCGGGGCCAAGGCGGTCTGCGCCGCCGGCTTCGTGCTGATCGCGCTGTCCTTCGTCGGGATCCAGTTGCTCGACCTCACGTCGCCGGTGTGGCTGCTGCTCGTCGTCCTCTCCGTGCAGGGGCTGGGCATGGGGGCGGTGATGGCGCCGGCCACCGAGTCGATCATGTCCGTGGTGCCGCGGGAGAAGGCCGGCGCGGGCGCCGCGGTCAACAACTCCGTCCGCCAGGTCGGCGGCGCCCTCGGCGTCGCGATCCTCGGCTCCGTCCTGGCCGCGTCGTACTCCGCACACCTCGGGTCGGCGGTCGACGCCCTGCCCGCCGGTGCCCGCGAGGGCGCCGGGCAGTCGATCGTGGCCACCCTCCAGGTGATCCGGCAGGTCCAGGCCGGGGGCGACGAGGACGCCGCCCGCGCCGCCGCGGCACTCGTCGAACCCGCCCGCGAGGCGTTCGTCTCGGCCATGCACGTCACCGCCGTGTTCACCGCCGGGGCCGCGGTCGTGGCGGCGTTCGTCGTCCTGATGTGGCTGCCCGGCAAGCGGCGGCGGGAAGACGCGGGCACGCCCTGACGACGGTGGCCTGGGGTCACGGACTGACCCGATGATGCCAACCGACAGTTGACGATCGGCTGATCACCGGCACACGCTGGCTCCCAGTGCAGCCGGGACTCCCCGCGCCATGAGAAGGGATTTCCCCGTGCCAGAAGGCCGCCAGGTCCCGGCCGACGGCCGCCGGGACCCCTTCGCGCCGCTTCTGGAGAACCCCCTCGCCGAGCTCTTCCGTCAGCACACCGCTGCCGGTGTCGCCACGCACGCCGTCGCCACCGGTGGTGCCCCGCTGGCGGTCACGCTCTACGACGACGGCCGCCACCGGATCAACCTCGGCAGCAACAACTACCTGGGTCTGGCCGGCGACCCACGGGTGATCGAGGCGGCCGCCGCGGCGGTCCGTCAGTTCGGCACCAGCACCTCCGGCAGCCGGGTGCTCAACGGGACCACCCGCCTGCACCTCGCGCTGGAGGAGGAGCTCGCCGACCACTACGGCACCGAGGCTGCCGTGCTGACCTCGTCGGGCATCAACTCCAACATCGCGCTGCTGTCCACCGTCGGCAGCCCCGGCGACGTCCTGTTGGTCGACGCCCACGCCCACGCCAGCGTGCACGCCGGGGCCGCGGCCAGCCGGGGCACCGTGAGCCGGTTCCGGCACAACGACCTCGGCTCGCTCGCCGAGCGGCTGGACATGCTCGACCCTCGGGCGGGGGCGGTCATCGTCGTGGACGGCGTCTACTCGATGACCGGTGAGATGGCGCCGCTCGCGGAGATCGCCGTGCTCTGCGACCGGTTCGGGGCACGTCTCGTCGTGGACGAGGCCCATGGGCTCGGGGTGCTCGGGGCGGGCGGCAGGGGAGCGGTCGAGCAGACCGGCGTCCTCGACCGCGTGGACGCCGTCACGGTCGCCTTCAGCAAGTCCCTCGCCAGCGTCGGCGGTGCGGTGATGACCTCCCGGGCCGCGGCCGACGGCATCCGCGCCTCGGCGCTTCCCTACGTCTTCAGCGCGGCCAACGACCCGGCCTCCGTGGGTGCCGCGCTGGCAGCCCTCCGGCTGCTCCGCAGCGAGCCGGAGCGGATGGCCCGCATGCGGGAGAACGGCGCGCTGCTGCGCCGCGCGCTGGAGGAGGCCGGCATTCCGCCGCTGCCGGGCCGGGGCGCGGTCGTCGCCGTCCCGACCGGTGAGAACGACGTCACTGCGGCCGCCTGGAAGATCGCGTTCGACGCGGGCGTGTACTGCAACGCCGTCGCCTACCCGGCCGTGCCGCGCGGACGTGGCGTGCTCCGGCTGTCGGTCATGGCCACCCATACCGGCGAGCAACTGCAACGGGCGGCGGAGGTCGTCGGCGCCGCGGTGCAGCAGACCCGGGCGATGGCCGCTGGGGATCCCACGCCCGCTTCGGCCGCCGTCGCCTGACCGGCGGCCCCGGCCGCGCGCGGTTAGCGTGGAGGGGGATGGAGAGCAGACCCGAGCCGGAACGCCGGGCGCGGGCCCTCATGGGGGTGGTCGCCGCCTCGGCGCTGGTCTATCCGCTGCTGGTCTGCGCCGTCCAGCTCGTGTTCGCCCAGCTGCTGACCGTCGACGTGGTCGCGGTCGTGGGCTGGCTAGCGCTCGCCCTGCTGTGCAGCGTCGCGCTCGTCGGCGCCGTCCGCTGGGGCGCCGCCCGGCGGATCCTGAGCCCCTGGCTGCTGGTCGGCCTCGCGCCACCGGCCCTGTACGAGCTCTGGCTGACCTGGCCACTGCTCACGACGTGACCGCGTCGGGCAGGATGACCGGCGTGACCACCGGGAACCTCGTGCTGCTCCGCCACGGCGAGAGCGAGTGGAACAAGGCCAACCTGTTCACCGGCTGGGTGGACGTGCCGCTGTCGGAGAAGGGCCGGAAGGAGGCCGCTCGCGGCGGTCAGCTCCTCGCCGAGCATGACCTGCTCCCCGACGTGCTGCACACCTCGCTGCTCCGGCGCGCGATCACCACCGCCGAGCTGGCGCTCTCCGAGGCCGACCGGCACTGGATCCCGGTCCGCCGGTCGTGGCGGCTCAACGAGCGGCACTACGGCGCACTGCAGGGCAAGGACAAGGCCCAGACACTCGCCGAGTACGGGGAGGAGCAGTTCATGACCTGGCGTCGCTCCTACAGCACCCCGCCGCCGTCGATCGAGCCCGGCAGCGAGTTCGCCCAGGACCGCGACCCCCGCTACGCGTTCCTCCCGCCGGAGGCCCGCCCGGCCACCGAGTGTCTCGCCGACGTCGTCGTCCGGATGCTGCCGTACTGGTACGACGCGATCGTCCCCGACCTGCGCAGCGGCGCGACGGTCCTGGTGGCCGCCCACGGCAACAGCCTCCGGGCGCTGGTCAAGCACCTCGACGGCATGGGGGACGACGAGGTCGTGGGGCTGAACATCCCGACCGGGGTCCCGCTGCGCTACGACCTGGACGAGGACCTGCGGCCGATCACGACCGGCGGGCAGTACCTCGACCCCGACGCCGCCGCAGCAGCGATCGAGGCCGTGAAGAACCAGGGCAAGCGATAACCCTGTCGTCCTCCGGACGACCCCGCGGCCAGAAGCCGTTCCCCAACTGCGTTGAGCCGGTGGCGTCCCTGCTCGGGAAGCCTCCGGCCCTCCACTCGTCGGGACGAATTACTCGGCGGGGACGGGCACGTGCCGCTCGCCTGTCACCAGGTAGACGACGCGCCGGGCGACGCTGACCGCGTGGTCGGCGAAACGTTCGTAGTACCGGCCGAGCAGGGTGATGTCGATCGCCGCCTCGATGCCGTACGGCCAGTTCTCGGACAGCACCTGGCGGAACAGCCCGCGGTGCAGCCGGTCCATGGCGTCGTCGTCGGTCTCCAGTTCACGGGCCGCCTCGACGTCCCGCTTGGCGATGATCGAGCCTGCCTTGGTCACGAGCAGTTCGGCCACGTGGCCGGCCTCGAGGAACGCCGGGCGCACCTCCTGCGGGACCGCGTGCTCCGGGAAGCGCATGCGCGCGACCTTGGCGATGTGCTCGGCGAGGTCGCCCATCCGCTCCAGGTCACTGGCGATCCGCGTGGCGGTGACGATCGTCCGCAGGTCGGTGGCAACCGGCTGCTGACGGGCCAGCAGGGTGAAACAGCGCTGGTCGACGCTCTCCCGCGTGGCGTCGATCTGCTCGTCCCCGGCGATCACCAGGTCGGCGAGTGCGACGTCGGCGTCCAGGAGCGCGGTCGTCGCGGTGCTCATCTGCGACCCCACGGAATTGGCCATCTCGACCAGACACGTGCGGATGTCGTCGAGTTCTTCGCGGTAGCTCTCCCGCACAGTCGTCTCCCTTGTCGGTGTGGCTCGGCGTGCCCGCGTGGACCGCCGCTCTCCGCGTTACCCACGAGAGTAGGACGACGCGGGACCGGAATCGGCCTTGTCGGGTGAACGGGCGCGCACGCCCAGGTGAACACTGACCCGTCCGGGCGGCCCAACCCCTGAGAAGTGCGCGGTGTGCACCCACGCCGACCTAGCATCGGGGCGTGAGTCCGCTGGTCGCCCTGGTGATCGGCCTCCTCCTCGGCGGGGCGGTGGCCGCGACTGCCATCCTCCGATTCCGCCACGATCCCGGCGCCGGTCCGGACGCGGCCGCCGTCGCGCTGCCCGAGGCGGCCCTCGCCCGCCGGCTCCTGGACCTCATGGACCCGGCCGTGGTCCTCGTCGACGTCGACGACGCGGTGATCCTGGCCAACCCCGCCGCCCGGGCGATGGGCATCGTGCGCGGCACCCGGCTCCTCGTCCCCGATCTGCTCATCCTGGCCCAGACCGTGCGCTCCGGTGGCAGCCGTCGTCTCGACGTCCGGCTGCCCGGCGACCTGGTCGGCGCCGGCCCGCGGCTGATGGGGGTGCACGGCGTCCGGCTGCACAGTGGCACCGCGCCGCCGCCCGGACCGGTCGCGCTCGTGCTGCAGGACATCACCGAGACCCGCCGCTCCGAGGCGGTCCGCCGGGACTTCGTCGCCAACGTCGGGCACGAGCTCAAGACGCCGGTCGGCGCACTGTCCCTGCTGGCCGAGGCGATCGAGCAGGCCGCCGACGACCCCGACGCCGTCCAGCGCTTCGCCGGCCGGATCGCCAAGGAGGCCGACCGGCTGAGCCGGCTCGTGCGCGAGCTCATCGACCTGTCCCGCCTGCAGGGCGGGGAGCCACTGCCCGAGCTCGTCCCCGTGGACGTCGACCGCGTCCTCGCCGAAGCCGTGGACCGGACCCGCACCGCGGCCCGGGCCAAGAACGTCGAGATCGCCGTCGGGGGCGAGCACGGGCTCGCGGTGCGCGGGGTGGAGAGTCAGCTCGCCACCGCGGTGACCAACCTCCTGGCCAACGCCGTCGCGTACAGCTCGGGGGAGAACCGGATCGCGGTGGCCGCCCGCGCCCGGTCCGGGTTCGCCGAGATCGCCGTGACCGACAGCGGGATCGGGATCCCGCGCCAGGACCGCCAGCGGGTCTTCGAGCGGTTCTACCGGGTCGACCAGTCCCGGGCGAGCAGCACCGGGGGCACCGGCCTCGGCCTGGCCATCGTCAAGCACGTGGCCAGCAACCACGGTGGTGCGGTGTCGGTCTGGAGCGAGGAAGGCCTGGGCTCCACGTTCACGCTGCGGATCCCGCTGGACGCGGCCACAACGGTCGCCGCCGATGCTTCGAAGGGAAGTTCATGACCCGTGTGCTGGTGGTGGAGGACGAGGAGTCCTTCTCCGACGCCTTGTCCTACATGCTGCGTCGCGAGGGCTTCGAGGCCGTCGTGGCCGGTACCGGCCCGGACGCGCTCGCCGAGTTCGACCGGGGTGGTGTCGACATCGTCCTGCTCGACCTGATGCTGCCCGGCCTGCCGGGCACCGAGGTCTGCCGGGCGCTCCGCAGCCGGAGCAACGTCCCGATCATCATGCTCACCGCGAAGGACGCCGAGATCGACAAGGTCGTGGGCCTGGAACTCGGCGCCGACGACTACGTCACCAAGCCCTACTCCGCGCGGGAACTGGTCGCCCGCATCAGGGCCGTGCTTCGCCGCCGCGGTGATGCTGCGGAGACGCCCCCGGCCGTCGGGATCCTCGAGGCGGGGCCGGTCCGGATGGACGTCGAGCGGCACGTGGTGGCCGTGGACGGCGAACCGGTCGCCCTGCCGCTGAAGGAGTTCGACCTGCTCGAGTACCTGCTGCGCAACTCCGGCCGGGTGCTCACCCGCGGCCAGCTCATCGACCGCGTGTGGGGCGCGGACTACGTCGGCGACACCAAGACCCTCGACGTCCACGTCAAGCGACTGAGGGCCAAGGTCGAGCCGGACCCGGCGAACCCCAAGTACCTGCTGACGGTGCGCGGACTCGGCTACAAGCTCGAGGCCTGAGCACCGTCAGCCCTGGCTCTCCTTCAGCTCGTCGATCTTCTTCGACGCCTCGGCCTTGGTGAGGTCCTCAGGGACCTCTTCCTGGGCGCCACGGGACAGGGTCTCGAGGTAGCTCTTCTGGGCCCCCGTGGCCGGCTCGTCACCGGTCACCCAGTCGGACGGGTCCTTCTCCGTGGTGGGGTCGG
>JAOPUS010000073.1 GCA_025963345.1 Blastococcus sp.
TCGATCCTGGTCATCACCAGCGCCGACGTCGCGCTCAAGGGCCTGGTGCACCTGCTCGAGGCCCTGGCCAAGCTGCGCACCGAACGCCCGGTGCGGCTCACCGTCGTCGGCACCGCCCGGCCCGGCGGCCCGGCGGAGGCGGCACTGGACCGGCTGGCCCTGCGCGGCGCCGTCCGGTTCACCGGCCCGGTCCCGGAGGCCGAGCTCGTCGACCTGCTGCAGCGGGCCACGGTCGTGGCGATCCCGTCGCTGTACGAGGGCTTCTCGCTGCCGGCCGTGGAGGCCATGGCCTGCGCCACCCCCCTGGTCACGACCGACGCCGGCGCACTGCCCGAGGTGGTGGGCACCAAGGCGGGCCTGCGGGTCCGCGCCGGTGACGTCGGCGAACTGACCGCCGCGCTTCAGCTGGTGCTCGACTCCCCGTCGCTGGCCGAGCAGCTGGGCCGCGCCGGTCGCCGGCGGGTGCTGGACTCCTACACCTGGCGGGCGACGGCGCAGCGCACCGCCGACTGGTACGCCGACACACTCGAGCGCAAGGGGAAGCCGTGCTGACCGTCGACTACGACCGCCTCGACCTGCGGTCCGGCATGACGGTGCTCGACCTCGGCTGCGGCGAGGGCCGGCACGCGTTCGAGGCCTACCGGCGCGGTGCGTCGGTGATCGCCGTCGACTGGGGACAGTCCGAGGTCGAGACGACGAAGCGCTGGCTGGGGGCCATCGCCGAGGCCGGCGAGGCGGGCAGTGCGGGCGACGGCACGGCCGCCCGGTACGAGGTGGTCCGCGGCGACCTGACCGCCCTGCCCGTGCCCGACGCCAGCGTCGACCGCGTGATGGCCTCGGAGGTGCTCGAGCACATCCCGGACGACGTCTCCGCGATGGCCGAGATCGCCCGCGTGCTCAAGCCCGGCGGGCGGGTCGCGGTGACGGTGCCGCGCTACGGCCCGGAACGGATCTGCTGGGCGCTGTCGGACGCCTACCACGCCAACGAGGGTGGCCACATCCGCATCTACCGGCGCGACGTCGTCCGGACCCGGCTGGCGTCGGTCGGCCTGGTGCCCGGCGCCAGTCACCACGCGCACGCCCTGCACGCGCCCTACTGGTGGCTCAAGTGCGCCGTCGGCGTGGAGCGCGACGCCGCGGTCGTCCGTGCCTACCACCGGATGCTGGTCTGGGACCTCACGAAGCGGCCGTGGCTGACCCGCACGGCCGAGCGCGTCCTCGACCCCGTCTTCGGCAAGAGCCTGGTCGTCTACGCCGACAAGCCGGCGGTCGCGCCGTCCCTCCGCGACGCCGGTGCCGGCGGCGGCGCCCCCTCGGAGTGGGAGCGGACCGCTGCCGCGCGCTGACACCGGCGGGCTTCTCCCCGAGCTTCCGGGGGTCCTGACCGGGGAGCAGGTGCGCGCCACCGTCGCCTGGATCGCCGGCGAGCAGGACGCCGACGGTGCGCTGCCCTGGTTCCGCGACGGGCAACTGGACCCCTGGGACTCCGTCGAGGCGGCCATGGCCCTCGACATCGGCGGCGAGCACCACCGGGCCGGCGCGGCCTACCGCTGGCTGGCCGGCCGGCAGCGCCCGGACGGCTCGTGGGCCGCGGAGTACCGCGGGGGCGCGGAGTCCGCGCCCGCCGCCGAGAGCAACCACGCGGGCTACCTCGCCGTCGGCGCCTGGCACAGCTGGCTGCTCACCGGCGACGAGCGCCTGGTCACCGACCTGTGGCCGGCCGTCCGCGCCGGGCTCGACCTGGTGACGCGGATGCAACTGCCCGGCGGCGCGATCGGCTGGGCGCTGCGACCCGACGGGACGCCCGACGGCACCGCGCTGCTGACCGGCAACGCCAGCCTCTTCCAGGCGCTGCGCTGCGGAATCGCATTGGCCGGCCTCCGCGGTGAGGCCCAGCCGGACTGGGAGCTCGCGGTGGCCGACCTCGGGACGGCGTTGCGGGTCCGGCCCGAGGACTTCGCCGACCGGTCGCGCTACTCGATGGACTGGTACTACCCCGTGCTCGGCGGCGCGGTGACCGGTTCCGCCGCCCGCGACCGGCTGGCCGCCGACTGGGACCGGTTCGTCGTCCCGGGCCTGGGCACCCGGTGCGTGGCCGACCGGCCGTGGGTGACCGGTGCCGAGACCTGCGAGCTGGCCCTCTCCCTCGCCGCGGCAGGGCAGCGCGACGCGGCGGTCGAGCAGCTGGCCTCGATGCAGCACCTCCGGGACGACGACGGGTCCTACTGGACCGGCTATGTCTTCGCCGACGATGCCCGGTGGCCGGTCGAGCGGACGACGTGGACCGCCGCCGCCGTCGTGCTGGCCGCGGACGCGATCTCCGGAGCGACCCCGGCGGCCGCGCTGTTCACCGACCCGGCCACGCTGCCGTCGGCCGGAATGCCCGAGGTCGATGACCGCACCGCCGGTTGGCTGCCGGGAGGTGCGGGCACCGTCCTCCCGTGACCCAGGGATCTGATGTCACCGTCGTCGTCGCCAGCCAGAACCGGCGCGACGAACTGCTGGCGACGCTCCCCCAGCACGAGGCACCGGTCGTCCTGGTCGACAACGCCTCGACCGACGGCACGGCCGAGGCCGTCCGGACGGCGCACCCCGAGGTCACGGTGATCACCCTCGACCGGAACGTGGGCGCCCGGGCCCGCACGATCGGCGTGGCGCGCGCCGGCACACCGTTCGTGGCCTTCGCCGACGACGACTCGTGGTGGGCGCCGGGTGACCTCGCCCGCGCGGTCGCGATCATGCGGGCGCACCCGCGCCTTGCGGTTCTGAACGCCCGGATCCTCGTCGGAGCCGAGGAACGGCTCGACCCGGTCTGCGCGGAGATGGCCGACAGCGTGCTGGGCGCCGCGGCCGATCTCCCCGGCCCGTCGCTGCTCGGCTTCGTCGCCTGCGGTGCCCTGGTGCGCACCGAGGCCTTCGAGGCGGCGGGCGGGTTCGACCCCGTCGTCCGCTTCCCCGGCGAGGAGGAGCGCCTGGCGCTGGACCTGGACTCCGCCGGCTGGGCGATGGCCTACGTCGAGGACGTCACGGTCCACCACCACCCCTCCCTGCGACGCCACGCACCCGGGCGCCGGCAGGCGGCCATCTGGCGCAGCCGCCTGCTCACGGCCCTCATGCGCCTGCCGGCGTCCGACGTTGCCCGGCTGGTCCTGCGCGCGATCGGCTCCGGCCGGCCCGGCCGCGAGGGCCTGCTGCGGGCGCTGCCGGACGTCCCCGCCGCGATGCGCCGGCGCCGGCCGGTGCCGCCGGCGGTACACGCCCGTCTCCGGCGGCTGGCCGGAGAGTCGGACCGATGACCGGCCGGCCGCTGGTGCGCCCCGGATTCAGCAACCGGGCCGTGGGAGCCGACTCCCGGGTGGCCGTCGTGGTCATCACCCATCAGCGGCGCGAAGAGGTAGTGCTGGCCCTCACCCGGCTGCTCGAACTGCCCGAACAGCCGCACGTCGTCGTCATCGACAACGGGTCGACCGACGGCACCGCCGCCGCCGTACGCGACCGGTTCCCCGACGTGGAGCTCGTCGCCAGCCCCGAGAACCTCGGCGCCGTCGGGCGCAACGTCGGTGTCGCGCGGCTGGACACGCCCTTCGTCGCCTTCTGCGACGACGACACCTGGTGGGAGCCCGGCTCGCTGCGGGCCGCCGCCGATGTCCTGGAAGCACATCCGCGGCTGGCTGTCGTGACCGCGCGGATCCTCGTGGAGCCCGGCGGCACCGAGGACCCGATCGTGCCGGAGCTGCGCGACTCACCCGTCCGCGGCGCCGACTGGCTGCCCGGCCCGGCGCTCGGGTCGTTCCTGGCCGGCGCCTCCGTGCTGCGCCGGGATGCCTTCACGGAGGTCGGCGGCTTCTCCGAGCGGCTGTGGCTGGGCGGCGAGGAGGAGCTCATGGCAGCCGACCTCGCCGCCGCCGGCTGGGAGCTGTGCTACCTGCCCACGCTCACGGCGCACCACGAGGCCAGCCCGGCCCGCGACCGGCACCTGCGGCGCCGCAACGGAATCCGCAACACGCTCTGGACGACGTGGCTGCGTCGGCCGGTGCGCCCGGCCCTGCGCCGCACGCTGCATCTGCTGCGCACGGTTCCGCGGGACCGGGTGACGGTGCTCGCCCTGCTGGACGCGGTCCGCGGGATCCCGTGGGTGCTCAAGGAACGACACGTGCTGCCTCCGTCCGCCGAGGCCAGGGTCGCGGCGCTGGACGCGGCCCAGCGTCGCTCGACCGCCCGCCGCTACGTCAGCTGAACATGCACCTCGGCCCGCCGGCGGTCAGCTTTCCCGAACCGGGTACCTCGAGCGCAGCGAGAGCCACACCACCAACGCCACGATGACCAGCGCGAGCGGTACGTGGACCGCGGTCAGGACGTCCCGGCCGTCATCCCGGATGGCCCCGCCCAGGTACGCCTCCCCGCCCAGCAGCACGACCAGAAGCGCGCTGCCGATCCACAGGTCACGGCGGGAGCGCAACATGACGACGGCCACGATGGTGGCCAGGACGGCCAGTGCCAGCGCGATCTCGCCGCCTCGGGCGTGCACATCGATCCACCCCGCGGCGTCGTCGCGCTGCCCGTCGTGCTCGAGGAAGATCCCCGCCCAGAGGCCCTGGAGGACCACGGCCAGCGCGCACAGGCCGAGCAGGACGCTGTAGAGGAGGCTGCTGCGACGCGGTGCGAGCCCCCGCGTCGCACGAGGCGCGCTCACGGTTCCACTCATCGATTCTCCCGCGGAGTGGCCGCCGGTCGGCGGTCGTCGACAAAGACCGGCGCCCGATACCCGGGAGCGGCCGCCGAGAACACCCGCAGACCGACCTCACAGCAGATTGGCAGGACGCCGCCCCCCGCGGAGCACCCGTCGAGATTCGCGTCAGGACTGTGCCGCGGGCCGTGGACACCGCCGTGGGGCCCATCCCGATGCGCGGAAGAGCGCCTTCAGCGGGCGCAGTCGATGCAGGTGCGGGCGGCCGGGCGGGCGGCCAGGCGCTCCGGCGCGATCGGCCGCCCGCAGGTCTCGCAGATGCCGTAGTCCCCCGCCTCGCGGTGGGCCAGCGCCGCCTCGACGTCGGCCAGCCGCCGCCGGGCCTGGTCCAGCAGCGCGACGACCTGCTGCCGTTCGAAGGCGATCGTGGCGCCCTCGGGGTCGTGCTCGTCGTCGGCATTGGAGGACTGTGACGCGGCGACGACGCCGTCGAACTCGCGCGTCAGCGCCTCGATCTGGGCGAGCGCCGCATCCCGCTCAGCCAGCAGTGCATCTGCCCCACCCGCCGAGCTCATCGCAGCCGGCGGAGCAGCCGCAGCGACCCGGCGCCGGGCAGCTCCTCGAAGTACCCGGAGGCCACCGCCCGCGTGTAGACGCCGTACGGCGCCTGCCCGCCGTCGGCCGGGTCGGGGAACACGTCGTGGATGGCCAGCGTGCCGCCGACGGCGAGCTTGGCGACCCACGCGTCCTGGTCCCGGCGGGCGGACTCCTCGGTGTGGCTGCCGTCGAGGAACAGCAGCGCCAGCGGCGTCGACCAGAGCGGGGCGAGCACCTCCGAGCGGGTGACGACGGCGACGACGACGTCCTCCGCTCCCGCGTCGACGACCGTGCGGCGGAACCGCGGCAGGGTGTCGATGCGGCCGACGAGCGGGTCGACCAGCGACGGGTCGTGGTACTCCCACCCCGGCTGGTGCTCCTCCGAGCCGCGGTGGTGGTCGACGGTCACCACCTGGCGGCCGGTCTCCCGCGCCGCGGCGGCCAGGTACAGGGCCGACTTGCCCATCCAGCTGCCCACCTCGAGCAACGGCCCGGGGACGGCGACGGCGCGGGCGGCCTCGTAGAGGGCGCGGCCCTCGTCGTCCGGCATGAACCCCGGAGCTGCCTGCGCGGCGGCAAGGAGGTCAGCGGGCGGGGTGGCGGGCACGGCATGGCTCACCCCCACAGCCTCGCTCATCGGGCGACCCGGGCGCGCAGGGCGGTCATGCGCCGTTCGGTCGCTGCCCCGGCCCCGGTGCCGGCCGCCTTGGCGAAGAACGCACCCGCCGCCGTCGTGAGCGGGACGGCGAGCACCAGGGCGATCGCGCCGACGAGGGTGCGGATGACCTCCTCGGCCACCGCCGAGCTGTACAACGTGACGTGGAAGGGATGCGTGTAGAGCTCGAAGAGCAGCAGCAGCGGGAGCGCGGCACCGGCGTAGGCGAAGACGATCGTGTAGACGGTCGACGCGATGTGGTCGCGGCCCACCGCCATGCCGCGGGCGAACAGCTCCCGCCAGGTGAGCTCCGGCGACGCCTCGTTCAGCTGCCAGATGGCCGACGCCTGGGTGATGGTGACGTCGTTGAGCACGCCGAGCCCGGCGACCACCACCCCGGCGAGGACGAGCCCAGAGAAGTTCAGGGTCGGGTCGAAGGTGTGCAGCTGGACCGCCTCCTCGTTCGTGAGGCCCGTCAGCCGGGCCACGGACACGGCGACCGACCCCAGGACGGCCACCAGCGTCAGCCCGAAGAGCGTGCCGATGAGCGCCGTCGTCGTCCGGGTCGTGAACCCGTGCGCCAGATAGAGGACGACGAACATGATCGCGGCCGACCCGACCAGGCTCACCAGCGTCGGCGACTCCTCCGAGAGCAGCCCGGGCAGCACGAACTGGAAGAGGATGAAGAAGGCGAAGGCCAGGCCGACCAGCGAGGCCAGCCCGCGCAGCCGGGCGACGAGCCCCACGACGACGGCGAACGCGATCGCGAGGACGACGATCGGCGTCCCCCGCGCGTAGTCGAAGAACGTGAAACTGGCCCCGCCGTCGGCCCCGGCGTCCCGGGTGAGCACGAGCGTGTCGCCCTTCTCGACCCCGGAGGCGACGACGTCGGGCGCGAGCTCGATCTGCTGGAAGTCCCCCGCGCCCGGTCCGTCGAGGATCTTCACGACGGCGGTCGTGCAGGTCGCCGGCGGGACGGCGGTGTCCCCGGGGCAGGGGATGGTCTCGACCGACACCACCTCGGCCTTCGGGTAGGTGGTGCCCGGCGGCAGGTAGGTCTCGGCCACCTGCTGCGCCCGGGTGGGCTCGCCACTGGGCCAGAGCGCGACCAGGCCGATGACCGTGGCCAGCCCCACCGGCACGAGGAGCAGCAGCATGAGCCAGACCGCCCGGCGCTCGAGCCCGCGGGTCTCGGGGCTGAGCGGCGGGGCGTCCGGATCGGGACCGTGACTGTGGTTGTGGCTTGGCGGCACCCGGCCAGGCTAGGAGGCTCCCTCGTCCGGCGTGGGAGCGACACCGCCGTCGCCGGAGGAGTCGAGGACCGGGAAGCGCCGCCACAGGCCGCTGAGCTGCAGCGGCCGGAGCACACCCTCCGGGGGGTCGAGCAGGGCCACCTCGATCCCGCGCGGGGACGCCATGCGCTGGACCTGGACCAGGACCGCCATCCCGGCGGAGTTCATGAACGACACGTCCCGGACGTCGAGGACGATCCGGGCGAGCGAGTGCTCGTGCAGGAGCAGCTCGGTCACCACGCGCACCACCGGACGGCGGGCGGCGTCGGTCAGCTCGCCGGTCAGTCTCAGGCGCACGGCGTCGCCGTCCAGGACGTAGGTGACCTCGGGCTCGTCGGCGGGGGTCTCCGCCGCGTCGTCCGGGTTCGGGGCGGGGCTCGTCGTCTCCTCCACGGACCTGTTGTTCCCCGAGCGACCCGAGATCACGCCTGATTCCGACGGTGCCGGTGTCAGGCCGCTCTCGTGCCTACAGTCGGGGGATGCCGACCCGCTGGACTGCCACGGACATCCCCTCCCAGGCCGGACGGACGGTCGTCGTCACCGGCGCCAACAGCGGACTGGGGCTCGTGACGGCGCGGGAGCTCGCCCGCGCGGGGGCGTACGTGACCCTCGCCGTCCGCGACCTGTCGCGCGGGGAGCAGGCGGCCGCCTCGATCGACGGGGAGGTGACGGTCCGCCGGCTGGACCTCGCCGACCTGGAGTCGGTGCACGCATTCGCCGACGGGTGGACGGGAAACCTCGACGTCCTGGTCAACAACGCCGGGATCATGATGGTGCCGGCCGGGATCACGATCGACGGCTTCGAGCAGCAGTTCGGTACCAACCACCTGGGCCACTTCGCGCTGACCAACCTGCTCCTGCCGCACGTCACCGACCGGGTCGTCACGCTCTCCTCCAGCCTGCACCGGTCCGGCTCGATCGACCTCGAGGACCTCAACTGGCAGCGCCGGCCGTACTCCGCGACGGGCGCGTACGCCCAGTCGAAGCTGGCCAACCTGCTGTTCACCCTGGAGCTGCAGCGCCGGCTCACCGCCGCGGGATCCCGGGTGCGGGCGCTGGCCGCGCACCCCGGCTGGGCGGCGACCAACCTGCAGGGCCGCACCGGGAGCTGGGTGGCCGACCGGGCCGCGATACTGGGCAACCGGCTCTTCGCCCAGTCCGACGAGCGAGGCGCCCTGCCGACGCTGGCCGCCGCCACGCGGGACCTGCCGGGTGGCAGCTACCTCGGGCCCGACGGGTTCCAGGAGATGCGTGGCTACCCGACCCTCGTGGGCCGCACCGCAACCGCGAGCGACCCGGAGCTCGCCCGGCGCCTGTGGGAGGAGTCCGTGCGGCTCACCGACGTCGACTACCCCG
>JAOPUS010000409.1 GCA_025963345.1 Blastococcus sp.
ACCCGCCGGATGGGCTACTGGGTCGACATGTCCACGGCCTACTGGACGATGAACCCCAGCTACATCGAGAGCGTCTGGTGGTCGCTCAAGCAGATCTTCGACAAGGGCCTGCTGGTCGAGGACCACCGGGTCGCCCCCTACTGCCCCCGCTGCGGGACGGGTCTGTCCGACCACGAGGTCGCCCAGGGCTACGAGACCCTCACCGACCCCTCGGTGTACGTGCGGCTGCCGGTCACCAGCGGCGAGTGGGCCGGGAAGGCCGACCTGCTGATCTGGACGACGACGCCGTGGACGCTGCCGTCGAACACGGCGGTCGCGATGCACCCCGACGTGACGTACGTGGTGGCCCGGCGCGGCGCGGACACGGTCGTCGTCGCCGAGCCGCTGCTCGGCTCCGTCCTCGGCGACGAGGACGTGGAGGTGCTGGCGCGCACCACCGGCCGCGACTGGGAGTACGTGCACTACCAGCGCCCGTTCGAGCTGGTCGAGTTCCCCGAGGGCACGGACGCGCACTTCGTCGTCCTCGCCGACTACGTCACCACCGAGGACGGCACCGGGCTGGTCCACCAGTCTCCCGCGTTCGGCGCCGACGACCTCGCCGTGTGCCGCCGCTACGGCCTGCCGGTGGTCAACCCGATCGACGGCACCGGGCACTTCCTGGCCGACATCCCCCTCGTGGGCCGGCACTTCTTCAAGGCCGCCGACCCGACGCTGGTCGAGGACCTGCAGCGGCGCGGCATCCTGTGGCGCGAACAGCGATACGAGCACAGCTATCCGCACTGCTGGCGCTGCCACACGCCGCTGATGTACTACGCGCAGCCGTCCTGGTACATCCGCACCAGCGCGATCAAGGACCAACTGCTCGCCGAGAACGAGACGACGAACTGGTACCCGGAGAACATCAAGCACGGCCGGTACGGCGACTGGCTGAACAACAACGTCGACTGGGCCCTGTCCCGGGATCGGTACTGGGGCACTCCGCTGCCGATCTGGCGCAACGACGCCGACCCGAGCCGGCTGGTCGCGGTCGGCTCGCTGGCCGAGCTGTCGGAGCTGACCGGCCGCGACCTCACCGACCTGGACCCGCACCGGCCGTTCATCGACGACGTCACGTTCACGCTGCCCGGCGAGGCCGGGACCTACCGGCGGGTCCGTCAGGTCATCGACGCCTGGTACGACTCCGGCTCGATGCCGTTCGCCCAATGGGGGGCACCGCACCGCAACAAGGAGGAGTTCGAGGCCGCCTACCCGGCGCAGTTCATCTGCGAGGCCATCGATCAGACGCGTGGCTGGTTCTACACGCTCATGGCGGTCGGCACGCTGGTGTTCGAGAAGAGCTCCTACGAGAACGTGCTCTGCCTGGGCCACATCCTGGCCGAGGACGGCCGCAAGATGAGCAAGCACCTGGGCAACATCCTGGAGCCGATCCCGCTGATGGACCGGCACGGCGCGGACGCCGTTCGGTGGTTCATGCTGGCCGGCGGTTCGCCGTGGTCGGCCCGCCGCGTGGGCCACGAGACGCTGTCCGAGGTCGTCCGGAAGGTCCTGCTGACCTACTGGAACACGGCCAGCTTCTTCACCCTCTACGCCGAGGCCAACGGCTGGGACCCGGCTGTGTCGCCGGGGCCGGCCCGCACCGAGCGGCCGCTGCTGGACCGCTGGGCGCTGGCCGAGCTGGCGGCGGTCACCCGCGACGTCACCGCCGCGCTGGAGGACTTCTACACCCAGGGCGCCGGCCGCCTGATCGCCGGCTTCGTCGACGACCTGTCCAACTGGTACGTGCGTCGCTCGCGGCGCCGTTTCTGGGACGGCGACCCCGCCGCCCTGGCCACGCTGCACGAGGTGCTCGACGGGCTGAACCGGCTGATGGCGCCGTTCACGCCGTTCGTCACCGACGAGGTGTGGTCGCGCGCGGTGGCCCCCGGGCTCCGCGACTCGGTCGACTCCGTGCACCTGGCGTCCTGGCCGGCGGTCGACGAGGCGGCGCTGGACGACGTCCTCGTGGGGCAGGTGGCCCTGGTGCGCCGGCTGGTCGAGCTGGGTCGCTCGGCGCGGACCGCGTCGAAGGTGCGCACGCGCCAGCCGCTGGCCCGCGCCGTCGTCGCGGCGCCGGGGTGGGACACCCTCCCCCGCGACCTGGTCGCCGAGGTCGCCGACGAGCTCAACGTGATCGACATGGTGGGGCTCTCGGGCGCGGTCGGCGAGGAACTGGTCGACGTCAGCGTGAAGATCGACTTCCGGGCCGTCGGGCGACGGCTGGGCAAGCAGGTCCAGGCGGTGGCGCAGGCCGTCGCCGCCGCTGACCCGGCCGCGCTGACCGCCGCCTACCGTGCCGGGACCGCGACGGTCGACCTGGACGACACGGCCGTTCCGCTCCAGGACGGGGATCTCATCATCACCGAGACGCCGCGCGAGGGGTGGACCGTGGCCAGCGGTGGCGGGCTGACCGTCGCGCTGGACCTCACCCTCACCCCGGAGCTGGAGCGGGCCGGTCTCGTGCGGGAGGTCGTCCGGCTGGTCCAGGAGGCGCGCAAGTCCAGCGGACTCGAGGTCAGCGATCGCATCGAGCTGTGGTGGACCGCCGACGGGTCCGACCAGATGACGGCCGCCCTCACCGAGCACGCCGACCAGGTCGCCGCCGAGGTGCTGGCCGTACAGGTGCACGCCGGGGCGGCCGGCGAGGGTCCCGGGTTCGAGGGACCGTCCGGATCCCGCTTCTGGCTGAGCCGCGCCTGAGGCCCCGCCCGGAGGCTCACCGCGAGCCTGCGAGCGGTGAGGTGAGGAGGACGGGGTCCTTCAACTGTCGGCGGAGTGCTTCCTGGCCCGGACGCGGTCGGCGAGGGTCGCGTCCGGGCGGCAGACGCCGCAGGGGGTGAAGCCGTCGGTACGCGCCTCGTCCAGCGGCAGCGGGATCGGCGTCCGGCCCGTGAGGTGCGCGCATCCCGCCACGTGGTAGCGCGGGCGCTCGTCGATCACGAGGACCTCGTCCTTGAGGTCCACCACCAGCAGCAGGTCGGTGACCTCGACCTCCTCCACCGGGGGGTCGGCCAGTTCCTCCGCGGCCGCGGGCGAGGGCGTGGCGCTCACCGCGGCCGCGCCGGCCACGGCCGGCACCGGGGCCGGCTCGACCGGGGACGGCTCGGCAGGAGCCGT
>JAOPUS010000156.1 GCA_025963345.1 Blastococcus sp.
CGGACTTCCAGCGCGTGCTCGGAGTACCGAAGGCGGTGCTGAGCGACCGGCTCGCCACGCTCGTGGAGCAGGGGATCCTCCGCCGGGTCCCGTACCAGGCCGAGGGTGAGCGGCAGCGGCAGGAGTATCGGCTGACGACGAAGGGCCGCGATCTCTATCCGACGCTGGTGGCCCTCATGCAGTGGGGCGACACGCATCTGGCCGACGGTCCGCCGCCGCTGGAGTTGCAGCACCAGGACTGCGGTGCGCCGGTGCACCTGGAGCTGGTCTGCGAGGCCGGCCACCGGCTCTCCGGGGCCCGGGAGGTCCGCCCGGTAGCGCAGTCGCGAGCCAATGCACTGGTGGCCCACACCCTCGCGGAGGACGCGAAGGCCTGAACCGCGGAGGCTCAGCCCAGGTGTGCGCGGAGCGCGGCGACGACGATCCGGTGGTCCTCCAGCTGGGGCAGCCCCGAGACGACGACCACGCCGATCGGGCCCACCGACCGCACGATCACCGGGAACGCGCCGCCGTGCGCGGCGTACCGCAACGGGTCCAGGCCGAACTCCTCCTCGAACGTGGTGCCCTGCTCCACGCTCGCCTGACGCACGTAGAGCGTGCTGTGGCCGAACCGGTTCACGACCCGGGTCTTGCGCCCGATCCACGCGTCGTTGTCCGGCGTCGCTCCCGGGAGTGCGACGTGGAACAGCTGATGGTGGTTGCGACTGATGTCGATCGCGACCGGCGCCGCCTGCCGCCGGGCGACGGCCGCCAGCGCCGTCCCGAGCTCCCAGGCGTCGTCGTTGGTGAAGGAGGTGAACTGCAGCTCCTCCTCCTCGGCGGCGAGCTCTGCCAGGGACGGCCAGGACACGGACGGCACGGCGTCGGTCATGCCGACGTTCCTACCGTCCGCACGGCTCGAGCGCGCCCCGCAGGATCGCGGCCTTGGCCAGCAGCTCGGCCCGCTCCGCGGTCGGGTCGGAGCCCCAGGTGATGGCACCGCCCGCGCCGTATACGGCCGCACGCGTCTCCCGGTCGAGGACGACGGTGCGGATGGCCACGCTGAATCGCGCCCGGAACGCTGACCCGGGCGGCGCGACCAGGCCGATCGCGCCGCAGTAGACCCCACGCGGGCCCGGCTCCAGGTCGCGGATGAGCTGCATGCTGGCGCGCTTGGGGGCGCCGGTGACCGAGCCGCACGGGAAGAGCGCGCGGAACACATCGACCAGCCCGACGTCGGCCCGGGTGCGGGCGGTGATCTCCGAGGTCAGCTGCCACACCGTCGGGTAGTGCTCGAGCACGAACAGGCCGGGGACGTCGACGCTGCCCACCCGGGCGACCCGCGAGAGGTCGTTGCGCAGCAGGTCGACGATCATCAGGTTCTCGGCCCGCTCCTTCGGGCTGGCCCGCAGCCGGTCGCCCTGCCGTCGGTCGTCGTCGGGGGTGCGGCCGCGGGCGGCGGTGCCCTTCATCGGGCGGGTCCGCAGCCGTTCGCCGTCCCACTCGAAGAACAGTTCGGGGCTGGCGCTGGCGATCACGTGCCGGCCCACGTCCAGGTAGGCGTGGTGCGCACCGCCCTGCGCCCGCGCCAGGCCGGCGTAGAGCTCCGCCGGATCGCCGTCGAACCGCGCCCGGAGCCGGTCGGTGAGGTTGACCTGGTAGGAGTCGCCGGCCGCGATGTGCTCGCGGACCCGGTCGACCGCGTGGCGGTGGTCGGCGTCGGACCAGTCCGGCTGCCAGTCCGGCGGGGCGGTCCACGGAGCGGGGGCGGCGTCTGCCGGGGGGACGTCCGTCGGTGGACCGCAGAGTCCGAACCAGGCCAGCGGCGGGCCGTCCGGATCGGCCGCGGCGACCGGCAGCGCCGTGTCCAGGCCGGCCGCGGCCTCGTAGCCGAGGTAACCGAAGGCCCAGTGCCCGGCGGCGGTGGCCCGCTCGACCTCGGCCAGCACGGGGACGACGTCCTCGGGGGTGCGCGCCGTGAGCACCTGGAACGGCGGTGGGCACCGCAGCGCCGTCCCCGCCCGGAGGTCGTCGAACCGCGCCCACGGGCGGCCGTCACCGGTCGCGTCATGTCTGCCGGTCATCGCACCGCCTCTCCCGCGCAGCGTAGTCAGCGGCGCGGCGGCGACCATTCCGTCAGCCCGACGGTGGCCGGGTCCTCCATCAGCCGCCGGAGCTCTGCGCCGAACCGTGTCGCCGGGGCGCCGTCGACGACGTCATGGTCGACGGTCACGGTCAGGTCGAGGACGTCGCGCACGACGATCCTGTCGCCGACGGCCCGCGGACGCCGGTCCAGCCCACCGACCACGACGATGAGGGAGGCGAGCGTCGGCGGGGCGATCGCGAAGCCCCCGCCGCCGGCGAACATGCCGACCGCGGTCACCTGCACGGTGCCGGACCGGAGGTGGGCGCGCACCGATCGGCCCATGACCGCGTACATCAGGGGGAAGAGGCCGGGAATCCGCCCGGCGGCCGGGGCGAACCTGGTCAGCGCGCGCCCGGCGGGGGTGGATGCCGGGTCCTTCGCCGCGCGGAGCTCGTCGGTGATGTCCGCGACGCCGCGCACGTCGGCATCCCGGACGACGTGCACCAGGCCGAAAGCGCCCTCGTCCGTCGGCACCTCGACCAGGGTCTGCACGTCCACGTAGTGGTGCTGCACCAGCCGGCCGCGCCAGTCCCGATAGGCGTGCACCGCCGGATGCGCCGCGGCGGCCCGCGCGACCGCCGCCACGACGAAGGCCGTCGTCGACAGCGGCGGGTCGTGGACGGCGAGCAGTCGGCGGGCCTCGGTGACGTCGACCTCGAGCAGGCCGTGCATCGGCAGAATGCGCCGGCCGGCCCGCACCGCGGCGACGACCAGTCGGCGGCTGGGCGGGAAGGGGCGGACCGTCACGCCGCGGCGGCGGCCGGGACGCGGCGCCTGCCCGGTCACGATCGGCCGCGCGAGCTCGGGGCGGCGAAGGACCACCGGTGGGACATCCGCGACCAGCGGGAGCGCCAGGGCAGCACCGAGCCGCGCGATCTGATGGACAGCAGCGAATCCGACGACCACAGGGACCAACGGGAGGGCGAGGAGGCCATCGCGGAATGGTCAGCCGTGGACCTGCCCGGCGTCCACCCGTCCGCGCGGTCGCCGGTCGCGGAGTGCCGCCCGCTGCGCCGCGGGCGCGGGGTGATCGCGGGCCCCCGCACGACCGCGTCACGGCCACGTCACACAGCGCTCGCCTCACGCGGTCGCGTGTGACCACGCGGTGACGGAACGCCGCGCACCGGTGTCCCCGGTGCACGTCGAGCAGCGGGATCTGGTGCCCGGAGCCGCGGGCGAAGACGCTCTCCGTGCCGGGCAGCCCTGCCTGGCGGTCCGCGGGGCGAGCCGGTCGAACCGGCATCTCGGCGATGAGGGGAAGCGATGATCGATCCACGCCTGGCTGGCTTTCTGGGGGACAACGGGAACGTCGTGATGGGCGGGATCAGGCCGCCGGAGACCACCGGACGACAGATCGTCGTCTTCGCCGACAGCGACGACGACACGGCCGTCGACTGGTCCGGCGCGGGTATCTCCAACGTCGCCGACTCCCGCGACTTCTCCGGCGGCGAGATCGCCGCCGATGTGCTGCACCAGGCCGACGCCGTCGTCTTCGACGAGCTCGGCATCGCCGTCGTCTCGGCCGATGCCGCCCAGCTGTCCACTCTGCAGGCCGGCGTCACGTCGGGCCGCCGGGTGCTCTCGGTGTCCCCGGAGCTGATCCACCACGTGCTGCGGGAGAGCGTTCTGGAATACGCCCAGGCCTACCGCGACGGGGTGGCCGACCTCGCCGAGCACCTCCTGCACAGCAACGGCCACAGCGTGGCCCTCATGGCCGAGGCGACCCAGCCGATGTTCGCCGACACCCCGCAGGCCACATGGGGCATCCAGGGGGTGCAGGCGACGTCGTCACCCCGGTCCGGCAAGGGCATCAAGGTCGCCGTCCTGGATACCGGCTTCGACACCTCGCACCCCGACTTCGCCGGCCGCAACGTCACCACGATGTCGTTCGTGGCGGGGGAGCCCCCGCAGGACGGGCACGGCCACGGGACGCACTGCATCGGCACGTCCTGCGGTCCGCGGACGCCGTCCACCGGCCCGCGCTACGGCATCGCCTACGAGGCGGACATCTTCGCCGGCAAGGTGCTCAGCAACGCCGGTAGCGGCTCGGACGCGCAGATCCTCGCGGGCATCAACTGGGCGGTCACCAACCGCTGTCCGGTGCTGTCGATGTCCCTGGGTGCCGACGTGGCGATGACCCACCCGCCGTACTCCGCGGCGGGTGCCCGCGCCCTGCAGAAGGGCTCGCTGATCATCGCCGCGGCCGGCAACAACGCCGACCGTCGCGCGGGCAACGTGGGGTTCGTCGGAGCCCCGGCCAACAGCCCGGAGATCATGGCCGTGGGGGCGCTCGAGCAGCAGCTCGGCATGGCGTTCTTCTCCGCCCGCAGCCTGCCGGCCCGTGGCGGGCAGGTCGACATCGCCGGTCCCGGCTTCCAGGTGATGTCCTCCTGGCCGCTGCCCACGAGGTACCGGACGATCAGCGGCACCAGCATGGCCACGCCGCACGTGGCCGGGGTGGCGGCGCTGTGGGCCGAGGCCACCGGACGGCGGGGACTGGAACTGTGGGCCACCCTCTGCCAGGAGAGCCAGCGGCTGCCGCAGCCGTCGGTCGACGTCGGCAGCGGGCTCTGCATGGCTCCACAGTGAGCCGGCCGGACTAGCGTTCCCGGCGTGGTCCAGCTCAGCGTGACCGTCGACGACGAGCACGCCATCGAGGAGGTCGCCGCGGCCCTGCGTGCCCGCGGGATGGAGGTGGCGCAGGTCCTGGACGGGATCGGCGTGATCACCGGCTCGGCGCCCGACGAGGTCCGTGCGGACCTCGCCGGGGTCGAGGGGGTCGCGTCGGTGGACGAACAGCTGACCCACCAGCTGCCACCCCCCGACGCCCCCGTCCAGTAGCCGCAGGCGTTCAGGTGCCGTAGAGCCAGTCGACGTACTTGTGGTCGGCGACGTCCCGGTCGGTGAACAGGGCGTTGCGCAGCAGCCGGGCGATGCCGTCGACGTGCCAGATGTCGCCCCATACGCGCGCCGTCGTCTGCACCTGTGCGGTGCGCGCGGTGCGGAGCTCCTGGTAAGTGGCGAGCGCGGTGTCCCAGTCGACAGTGCCGTCGACGGCGGTCTTGGCCACCTCGGTGCTGAGGCAGTGGGCGTCCTCGATCGCCTGGCAGGCGCCCTGGGCGAGGTACTGCAGCATCGGGTGCGCCGCGTCGCCGGTGAGGGCCAGCCGGCCCGACACCCAGGTGCCGATCGGCAGCCGGTCGTACATGGGCCACCTGCGGTCCCGCCAGAGCGAGGCCAGCCCTCGGCGGACCGGTTCGCAGGCGCCGGCGAAGACGGCGTCGAGCTCCTCGGGCCCACCCCAATCGGCCTCGCCGTGGGCGAACGCGGGGGACTCGAACACGGCGACGGTGTTGAAGATCTCGCCCCGGCGCAGCGGGTACTGCACGAGGTGGCAGCCGGGCCCCAGGTAGACGACGACCTCCTCGAAGGAGCGCTCGTCGAGCTCCAGGGTCAGCTCGGAGACGGGGAAGGCGCCGCGGTAGGCGACGTAGCCGGAGGAGATCGGCTCGTCGTCGCTGAACTTCCCCCGCAGCGTCGAGCGGAGGCCGTCGGCCGCGAGCACCACGTCGGCGTCCAGCCGTGCCTCGCCTGCGTGCACGACGGCGCCGCTCGGGCCGGCCTCGACGTCGTCCACCCCGGTGCCGGGCACCAGTTCCACGCCGGCCTCGCGGCAGGCGTCGACCAGGATCGTCAGCAGGTCGCTGCGGTGGATGACGACGTAGGGCGCCCCGTAGCGCTCGAGGAAGTCGACACCGAGCTCCAGCCGGGTGAGCTCCTCGCCGGTGAGGGCGTCGCGGAACACCAGCCGCTGCGGGGTCACGCCGGCCTCGACGACGCGGTCGAGCAAGCCCCACTCGCGCAGGATGCGGGTGGCGTTGGGCGCCATCTGCAGACCGGCGCCCACCTCGGCGAACTCCGCGGCCCGCTCCAGTACCCGCACCCGGTGCCCGGCGGTGGCCAACGCGTAGGCGTTGGCCAGCCCGCCGATCCCGCCGCCGACGACGACGACCTCGGCGGTCGTGTCCGTGTCCATGTCGCGCTCCGTTTCGCTGGGGTCGGTCAGAGCCAGGGGCCGAGGGCCGGGGCCTCGGCGGTGCGGCCGGTCAGCCAGGCGGCGAGCCCGGCGCCCTCGCCGCCGGCGACGCGCCTGGTGACGACGTCGGTGAGCAGTGCCGTGACCAGGTCGTCCGGGAGGTCGGCGAAGGTCGTCCCGGCGCCGAGATCGACCGCGTGGACCGCCATCTCCTTGGTCCGCATCCACGGGATCTCCGTCGCGGCGATCGTGCGCCCCTGCGCGGTGACCACCTCGTGCGTCCAGGCCTCCGTCGGGAGCGCGTCGAGCGCCGCGACGAGCTCCTCGGCGGAGGCGTGCACCAGCCGGCGCAGGTCGGCGGCCGGCAGGGCGGCGCCCTCGGCGATCTCGGCATTGCGCCGCTCCATCGAGGGGTACATCCGGTTCTCCGTGCCGGTCGCCGCCCAGCTCACCAGCCGGCCCAGCGCGAGGGCGTTGAAGTGCACGTGCGCGACCACGTGCCGCCGCGTCCAGCCGGGCAGGCCGGTCGGGGCGTCCAGGTCGGTGTCGGAGAGCTTGTCCACCCCGTCCAGGAACAGCGCGGTCGCGTCGGTCAGCCACTCGCGCGACCTCATGAGTCGTCCCGAGCCGTGTTCTGCAGGCGGCCGATGCCCTCGACCTCGGTGACCAGGACGTCGCCGTCGGCGAGGTAGCGCGGTGGCTTCCGGGCGTGGCCGACGCCGCCGGGGGTGCCGGTGGCGATGACGTCCCCCGGCCGCAGCGTGAGAATCGTGGACGCGTAGCGGACCAGCGCCACGGGGTCGAAGACGAGGTCGCCGGTGTCGGCCTTCTGGACGGTCTCGCCGTTGAGCGTGGCGGTGATCGCCAGGGACGGCCGGACCCCGCCGCGGAGCTCGTCGGGCGTCACGAGGACCGGGCCGAGCGGCGTCGTCCCCTCGAAGGTCTTGCCCTGCAGCCATTCCTTGGTGCGGAACTGCCAGTCGCGCATCGTCACGTCGTTCATGACCGTGAACCCGGCGATGGCGGCCGCGGCCTGCTGCTCGTCCGCACGGCGGACGGTCGCGCCGATCACGACGGTGAGCTCGGCCTCCCAGTCGACGGCGTCGGACTCCGGGGCCAGGGCGATGTCGTCGTCGGCACCGATGAGGGCGTCGGCGAACTTCGCGAACAGGGTGGGGTGCTCCGGCAGATCGCGTCCCATCTCCAGAATGTGGGTGCGGTAGTTCAGCCCGACGCAGAAGACCTTCCCCGGCCGCGGCACCACCGGGGCGAAGCCGGTGACGCCGGTCAGCGGTGTCTCGGCCGCGGCCGCGTGTGCCGACCAGTCGGGGGACTCGAGGAGCTCCCCGACGTCGCCGACCCCCAGGTCGACGTAGCCGCCGTCCTCGGTGACCCGGACCGCCCGGGTGCCGGAGGGGGTGCGGACGGTCGCGAGCTTCACGCGCGCTCCTTGCTCGTGGTGGGGGTGATCTCGACGCGGTCCTGGTGCAGTCGCTCGATGACCGGGGTGTCGCTGAACCGGAACAGGTCCAGCCCGGCCTCCGAGCGCAGGGTCAGCGGCTGCCAGGACGGGACGACGAAGAGGTCGCCGTGCTCGACGGTCCAGGTCGCGCCGCCGACGGTGACCTGACCGGTGCCCTCGAAGACCTGGAAGATCGAGGAGCCGACCTCGCGGCGGGTCGCGGTCTCGGTGCCCGGCGCGAGCCGGTGGAACTCGGTCCGGATGGTCGGCATGATGTCGCCGCCGGTCGTCGGGTTGGTGTAGCGCACGGCGGCGTGCCCGGGCTCGGTGGTCGCCGCGTAGCCCTCCCGCTCCAGGGCCAGCTGCTCGGTCAGCGCACGGTCCGTGTGCTCCCAGCGGTAGGCCAGCAGCGGCGTGGCGGGCGTGGGCGTCAGGTGGGTGAGCGGCCGCAGCCCGGGGTGACCCCAGAGCCGCTCGGAGCGGGAGCGCTCGGGGGCGCTGGTGTCGTCGACGCGGTCGGGCCCGAACTCGAAGAACGTGGAGTCGGCGAAGTACTGGAAGGGGATGTCCAGGCCGTCGATCCAGGCCATCGGGCGGTCGCTGGTGTTGTGGTGGCCGTGCCAGTTCCAGCCCGCCTGGGGCAGGAAGTCACCGCGCCGCATGGCGACCGGGTCGCCGTTGACGACGGTCCAGACACCCTCGCCCTCGACGACGAAGCGGAAGGCGTTCTGGGTGTGCCGGTGGACCGGTGCGTCCTCACGGGGGTTCAGATACTGGATCGCCGCCCAGAGCGTGGGGCTGGCGAAGGGCCGGCCGTCGAGGCCGGGGTTGGCCAGCGCGATGGCCCGGCGCTCACCGCCGCGGCCCACCGGCACCAGCTCGCCGGCCCGCTCGGCCAGCGGCAGGAGGTCTGCCCAGCGCCAGCAGTGGGGGAGGGCCCGCGACCGGGGGGCGTCGGGCATGAGGTCGCCGATCTCGGTCCACAGCGGCACGAGCAGTTGCTTCTCGAATCCGCGGTACAGGTCCTCGAGCTCCGGCGTCCGGGGCGGCTGGGCGGGCCCGTCGGTGGCGGTGATCGAGACCGGAGACTGGTCGGCGGTCATGCGCACGTCCTCCTTGGCGCGACAGCGGGGGTGACCTGAACCCTCTACGCATTCCGGTAGCAGGAATAGTCTTTTCTGCCATGAGGAACAAGCCGCCGTACGCGATCGCCTCGGTCGACTCCGCCCTGCTGCTGGCCGCCCTGCTGCAGCAGGAGGGGCCGCTCCGGGTCACCGACGCGGCCGAACGGTTGGGCGTCTCGGTCTCCACCGCCCACCGGCTGCTGGCGATGCTGGTCTACCGCGACTTCGCCGAGCAGCAGGAGGACCGGCGCTACCGTGCCGGGCGGGTGCTGCGGGAGGCGGTCGCCCCGGAGGCACCCGTGGCGCGGCTCCGGCAGGTGGCGCTGCCGCACCTCCGGGACCTGGTGGACCGGCTCGGGGAGACCGTCAACGTGATGGTCCTGGCCGGGAGCGAGGTGCGTTTCGTGGCCACGGCGGAGTGCGACCACGTGCTGCGCGTGGGCGACCGCACCGGGCGCTCGCTCCCGGCGCACCTGGCGTCCGGCGGCAAGGCCATCCTCGCCGCGCTCGCCCCCGAGGACCTGGCCCAGGTGCTGGGAGACATCGGGGAGGACCTGGGGGAGGACGAGGTCGTGCGGCTGCGGAAGGAGCTGAACGTCGTCCGGCGGCGCGGCTTCGCCGTCAACGACCAGTCGACCGAGGCCGGGCTCACCGCCGTCGGGGTGGCGATCCCGGACCCCGGCGGCACGCTGCGCGCGGCGATCTCGATCGCCGTCCCGACCGTGCGCTACTCCCGCGAGCTCCTGCCGATCTGGACGGCGGCACTGGCCGGGGCGGCGACAGCGGTCGGCACCGCACTCGCGCGGCCCTAGGGTCTGCCGGATGAGGCGGATCGTGCTGATGACGTCGGTGTCGCTCGACGGGTACTTCGAGGGGCCGGGCGGGAACCTCGACTGGCACCTCGTGGACGACGAGGTGCACGCCGAGTTCAACGAGGTGCTGGGTGCGATGAGCGCCTTTCTCGACGGCCGGGTCACCCACGAGCTGATGGCCGAGTTCTGGCCGACGGCCGACAGCGATCCGGACAGCTCGCCGCCGATGGTGGAGTTCGCACGAATCTGGCGGGACATGCCGAAGGTCGTGTTCTCCCGGACGCTGGAGCGCGCCGACTGGAACGCCACGCTCGTCCGGGAGGTCGACCCGGAGGAGATCCGCCGGATGCAGGCCCAGCCCGGCGGGGACATGGCCGTCGGGGGAGCCGATCTCGCCGACACCTTCCGGAAGCTCGACCTGATCGACGAGTACCGGCTCTACGTGCATCCGGTGCTGCTCGGCCGGGGGACCCCGCTGTTCCGGCCCGCGGACGCCCCGGCCGGGCTCCGTCTCCTGGAGACCCGGACCTTCGGCAACGGCGTGGTCCTGCTCCGCTACGAGCGCCCCGGCCGGTCGTCCGACTGAGCGGCCCCGGTCAGAGGGCCTTCCTGACGGTCTCCGACCTGATGTGGGGGAGCACCCCCCTCGAGCGCGCCACCGCCTGACCGACCGGTCACCGGCGCCGGTCCGAGGACCCGGCGCCGAGCCGTGTCCGGGTCAGTGGGCCGTCCCGGCGGTGTCCTTGGCGGGGTCGGGCTCTCGGACGTCGGCGTGGTCGTCGATCATCCGGGCCTCGTCGAACGGGCTCTCGCCAGAGAGGGCCGCCGACAGCTGCTCCCGGTCGAGTTGATTCGTCCACGTGGCCACGAGGACGGTGGCGACGGCGTTGCCGGCGAAGTTGGTCAACGCCCGGGCCTCGGACATGAAACGGTCGATGCCCACGATGAGACCGACACCGTCGAGCAGTTCCGGGCGGTGTGCGGAGAGGCCGCCGGCGAGGGTGGCCAGTCCGGCGCCGGTGACCCCGGCCGCGCCCTTCGAGGCGACGATCATGAACGCCAGCAACCCGATCTGCTCGCCGATCGACAGCGGATCGCCCAGTGCGTCCGCGATGAACAGCGACGCCATCGTGAGGTAGATGGCGGTGCCGTCGAGGTTGAAGGAGTACCCGGTCGGAACCACGATTCCGACGACCGGCTGGCTCACTCCCGCGTGCTCCATCTTGGCGATGAGCCGGGGCAGCGCGGTCTCCGAGGACGACGTGGAGAGGATCAGCAGGAACTCCCGGCCGAGGTACCTCATCAGCGCGAAGACGTTCACCTGGGCGACCAACCGGAGGAGGAGCCCGAGGATGCCGAAGACGAAGACCGCGCAGGTGGCGTAGAAGGCGATCATGATCATCCCGAGGCTCTTGAGGGCGTCGAGTCCGGTCTCACCTACGACCGCTGCGATGGCCCCGAAGGCGCCGATCGGCGCGACCCACATGACCATCGCCAGGATGCGGAAGACCAGCTTCTGTAGATATCCGATCCCGCGCAGGATCGGCTCTCCGCCGCGCCCCATGGCCTGGAGTGCGAATCCGACGAGAAGCGCGACGAGCAGTGCCTGCAGCACCGATCCCTCGGTCAGCGCGGACACCAGCGTGGTGGGGATCAGGCCGAGCAGGAAGTCGACGGTGCCGCCGCTCCCCTCGGCCGTGGTGGCGAGGGCGGCGCCCTGGCCGCGCAGCTCGTCGGACAGGTCCAGACCCGCCCCGGGGTGCACGAGGTTGCCGACCACCAGCCCGATGGCCAGGGCCACCGTCGACATCACCAGGAAATAGGCCAGGGCGAGCCCGCCGATCCGGCCCACGCTGGCGGCCTGCCGGACGGCGCCGATCCCCAGCACGATCGTGCAGAAGATGATCGGCGCGATCAGCATCTTGATGAGCCCGACGAACGCCGTGCCGAGCCACTTGAGGCCCACGGCGAAGTCGGGGAACACGAAGCCCACGACGATTCCGAGGATCACGGCCGCGATCACCGCGATGTAGAGCCAGTGTGTGCGGTCCCGCCGTGCCGGTGCTGCCTGCTCCGCGGTCGCCGATCCTGACGACATGGCTCCTCCTGTGGGACGGGCCGGTGGGCGTGACTCCGGCGTGCCTACCGTTCGCGGCTCCCGGCCCGCCCGCAACCGGGGCGGCGGAGCACCCCGCGCCGGCCGGCCGGCCACGGGTGTGCCAGGCCGGCGGGCGGACCCTTGCACGAAGGTGAGCAGCGCGCCGATCGCTCCGATCGTCTGGTGGCAGGTCGGCGAGCGGCCGCCCCACCACGTCCTCCTGTACGACGACCGCCCTGCGGCCGGTCCCGCGGCGTCGCCGGAGATGACACCGGTACCGCGACGGCGCCCCTCGCGGAGGACCGCACCGACCGGCAGGCCGGCCGGCCGCTCCCGGCCGACGAGGGTTTTCACGGGGTCGGCCGCCCCGTAGACCAGGAGACCGGAGACCAGCCCCGTCACGGGCCATTCGGTAGAGCCGGGTCGGCGCCGCCAGGGCCGCGAGCGTGGGCACCGCGACGACGTTCCCCAGCTGCATGACCACCCATGCGACGGGCAAGGCGATACCGGAGAGGTCGTCGACCAGCCGGACAGGTCGCGCTCGAACACCGACAACTGGCGCTGCTGCGCGGCGAGGGTGCAGACCACCACGACGGCCGGCCCAGCGCGACGCGCACGAGGTCGACCGGATGACGGATCGGTCCGCGGGGCCGGGACGTACTGCGCTCGGGGTACCTCGCACACCGTCGTCACCTCCCGCGTCGTCATGGCGCGAGTGGACACCCCGCCGGCGCCCGCGAGGCAGGGGTCTTCGTCCCGGTCGGGGCGCACGGGGGGCCGACCCGCATCGTCAGCTGAGGCAGTGCGTGAGACCGTTGGCCCCGGTTCCCGCCGCGTGGGGCATCCGGCGGCGTGGGGCAGTGTGAGGGCATGGAGCACTGGATCTCGCACGCCATCTGGTGGCAGGTGTACCCGCTGGGGGCCACGGGCGCCGAGCGCCAGGCGCTGCCGCCCGGAGCCGCGGCGGTCCCGCGGCTGACGGAGGTGCAGGCCTGGCTGCCGCACCTGGTCGGGCTGGGCTGCAACGGGCTGGCGCTCGGCCCGGTCTTCGAGTCCTCGACACACGGCTACGACACCGTCGACCACCTGTGCGTCGACCGGCGGCTCGGCACCGAGCAGGACCTGCAGGACCTGATCGACGCCTGCCATGCCCGCGGTGTCCGGGTGCTGCTCGACGGTGTCTTCAACCACGTCGGAAGGGAGTTCCCGCGCTTCCGCGAGGTGCTCGAGCAGGGGCCGGGCGGCCCGGCAGCGTCCTGGTTCGACATCGACGCCTCCCGCCCCGGCCCGGACGGCTTCGGCTACCGCGACTTCGAGGGGCACTCCGGGCTGGTCGCGCTGGACCACGGCAACCCGGAGGTGGCCGACCACGTCGCCCGGGTCATGACCTACTGGTGCGACCGCGGCGTGGACGCCTGGCGGCTGGATGCCGCCTACGCCGTCCCCACGGCGTTCTGGCGCGACGTCCTGCCCCGCGTCCGGGACCGGCACCCCGACGTCTGGATCGTCGGCGAGGTGCTGCACGGGGACTACGCCCGCTACGTCGCCGATTCCGGCGTCGACTCGGTGACCCAGTACGAGCTGTGGAAGGCGGTCTGGAGCTCGCTGAACGACCGGAACCTGTTCGAGCTGGCGCACGCGCTGCGCCGGCACGGGGAGATGGTGCGCGCCTTCCTGCCGCAGACGTTCGTCGGCAACCACGACGTCACCCGCCTGGCCAGCCGGCTCGACGACGGGCGCCACCTGCCGCTGGCCCTCGCGCTGCTGTTCGCGCTGCCCGGCATCCCGACCGTCTACTACGGCGACGAGTTCGGCCTGCGCGGCGTCAAGGAGGACCGGGCCGGAGGGGACGACGCCGTCCGGCCACGGTTGCCGGAGAGCGCGGAACCGCCAGGTCCCGAGGCGGTGGCCATCGCTGATCTGCACCGCCTCCTGATCGGCGTGCGCCGCCGGCACCCCTGGGTGGCCGACGCCGCCATCGAGGAACCCGACGTGCTGAGCAACGACGTCCTCGCCGTCCGGCTCACGTCGGGC
>JAOPUS010000193.1 GCA_025963345.1 Blastococcus sp.
AGGACGTCGAGCGCCTCGGGTGCGATGCCGTCGCCGCAGACCTTGTCACGGGGGAAGCCGGCCCGGTCGAGCACGAGCACGCGGGCGGTGGGGTCGGCCCGGCGGGCGGCCGCGGCGCAGGCGGCACCGGCCGGCCCGCCTCCCACGACGACGACGTCCCAGTGCTCCACCCCGCCGACGCTAGGCAGCCGGGCGGGTTACTGCGCGGCGGGGACGACGCCCTTCGTGTCCTGCGAGAGCAATCGCCGCCAGCTGTCGAGGTCGTGCTGCGCGGGTTCGGTGGTCGCCATGAAGTCCAGCAGCACGTCACAGAAGCGGTCGGGGTCGTCGAGATGCGGCCAGTGCCCGGCGCCCTGGAAGACGTCGATGCGGGCGGTCGGGACAAGTCTGCGGACCGTTTCGGCGTGCAGGGCCGGGACGATCGGGTCGCGGCTGCCCCAGATGACCAGCATCGGGATGGAGTTGGCGAGGTAGAGCCGGTCCAGCGCGGTGACCGCCTGGCCGTGGGCGTCGACCACCCCGCGCAGGGTGCGGAGGAACGCGCGCCGCGCCTCGGCGTCCTTGAGGGCGAGCAGGGCGTCGCCGGCCTCGGCCAGGTCGCGGACCCGGCGCCAGCCGGCCATCCGCCCGATCCGGTTGAGGCCCTGGAATCCCATGCGCAGCGGCCCCGAGACGCAGGTCAGCGCGGTGAGCACCAGTTCGGCGCCGGGCAGCGTCGCCGCCCGCAGGCCGGCGGACAGCTCCGGGCCCAGCCCCCCGCTGCCGACGAGGGCGAGGCGCTCGCAGCGCTCGGGGAACTGGTAGGCGAACTGCAAGGCGATCCCGCCGCCGAGCGAGTGCCCGACGACGGTCGCCTTCTCGATGTCGAGCACCGACAGCAGGTCACGCATGCCGTTGGCGTAGGCGGCGATCGAGTAGTCGCCGCGCGGCTTGTCGGAGGCCCCGTGCCCGAGCAGGTCGGGGGCGATCACCGTGTGCGTCTCGGCCAGCCGGTCGATCACCCCGGACCACGTCTGACAGTTGTTCCCGATGCCGTGCAGCAGGAGAAGGGCAGGGCCGCTCCCGGCGCGGACGAACGCGCGACGGTGGCCGTGCACCACGAGGGAGTCACGCACCAGGGGAGGGCTCATCGCCTCAGTTGACCACGGCGCTGTTGCGCGCGGATTACCGTCGAGTAGTCCGGGATCAGGCGGGCGGTGGCTCCGTCGGTGCCGCCGTCCACTTCCGGGCCGGGTGCCGGTAGTTCTCGACGAAGGTCAGCAGGCCGTCGGCGGACTGCACCACGCCCAGCGCGTCCAGCCGGACGCCGTCGAGGTAGCCGTCGTCCACCATGCGGCGCAACTGGGTGAGCAGCGGCTGCCAGAACCCGTCGACGTCGAACAGCGCGGTGGGCTTGGCGTGCAGCCCGAGCATGCCCCACGTCCAGGCCTCGAACAGTTCCTCGAGCGTGCCCGCGGCGCCCGGGAGGGCGACGAACGCGTCGGAGAGGTCGGCCATCACGGCCTTGCGCTCGTGCATCGACTGCACGACCTCCAGCCGCGGCAGCCCGGGATGAGCGACCTCGTCGTCGACCAGGTGCTGCGGGATGACCCCGATGACCTCGCCGCCGGCGGCCAGGGCGGCGTCGGCGACCACGCCCATCAGCCCGACGTGCCCGCCGCCGTAGACGATCCCGACGCCGGCCTCGGCCAGTTCGGTGGCGAAGGCGGCGGCCGCGGCACGGTGGGACGGCGGGCCGTCGTGGGACCCGGTGAAGACGGCGATGCGCACCGGCGGGTCAGCCGCCGTAGTAGCGGTAGACGGGCTCGGCGATGCAGACCGGCTTGTCGCCGCCCTCGCGCTCGATGACCGCCGCGAAGGTCAGCTGCAGTCCGCCGGTGACCTCCTCGACGCCCGTGAGCGTCGCGGTCAGCCGGACCTTGGCGCCGACCGGTACCGGCGACGGGAAGCGCACCTTGTTCAGCCCGTAGTTGATGCCCATCACGGTGTCGGTGACGGTGAGGACCTGGGCGAAGAGCGGCACCAGCAGCGACAGCGTCAGGTAGCCGTGGGCGATCGGCCCTCCGAAGGGGCTCTCGGCCTTCGCGCGCTCGACGTCGACGTGGATCCACTGGTGGTCGCCGGTGGCCTCGGCGAAGAGGTTCACGTGCTGCTGGGTGACCTCGTACCACTCACTGCTGCCGAGTTCGGTGCCGATGAGCCCGGGCAGCGCGGCCATGGTCGTCGTCGTGCTCATGCGGTGCGGATCCTCCGTGGATGGTGCGGGTGTCCTCCTGGGCAACCTAGCGCTCCGCCTCCAGGGGTGAGCAGAGCCGTACTGTCCGCAGACCCGTGCCCGGTCGCCGCCGGTTGCGCGGACCGGGTTCACTGGGCACGTGCTCGCCTCCACCGACGGTTGGACCACCTGCGACCTGGGCCACCGGCACTGGGGCCGCGCGGGTGCCGCCGGCCTGCTCCTGCACCGTGACGGGGTCAACGGGCCGGAGGTCCTGCTGCAGCACCGGGCGGAGTGGTCGCACCATGGCGGCACCTGGGGGACGCCCGGTGGGGCGCTGCACGAGGGCGAGTCGGTGCACGTCGGCGCGCTGCGCGAGGTGCACGAAGAACTCGGACTGCACCCGGACGACGTCGTCCTCGGCGCGCTGTCCGTCGACGACCACGGCGGCTGGTCCTACACGACCGTCCTGGCCCGGCCGGCCCGATCGATCGAGCCGTCGGACCTCCGACTGGACGGCGAGAGCACCGGCGCCGCGTGGCTTCCGGTCGACGGTCTCGACGCCGTCGCGCTGCACCCCGGCCTGGCGTCGTCGCTCGACCGGCTGCGCTCCCTGCTCGACGACGCCGGAGAGTAGTCGGGCGCGTCGGGCATGAGGTTGCTCTCCGTGGGTAGGCGCTCACCGAAATAGCGCTCTCGCACCACTGAAGGAGCCGGCCCTGTCCCGCCGCCACAGGCACCGCGCCCCAGCAACCGCAGCACGCGGAGACCTGGAAACCGGTACCGCTCGTCATCCACTCAGCCCGCGCAACCGTTCCCGCCTCCTCCTGGTGCTGGCGATGGTCTGCGCCGGGTTGCTGATCGCCGCACCGCTGGCCCTCCTCGTCACCGGCGGACCGGACGCCGGCCCGACCCGCGAGCCCGAGGGCGTCTTCACCGGGAACCCCGACGACGGCACGGGCCGCGGTGGCGGCGCGGCCGGTGGCGCAACAGAGCTGGCGACCACGAGTTCTCGGTCGCCGGCGCCGAACGGGTCCGCGGCGGATGCCGGCACCGGCTCGACGGGTACCGACGGCGGGGGCGGAACTGTCGGTGGCGAGGGAACGGCGGCGGTCGTCGGCGACACCGGAACCGCGGCCGGGTCCCACGGCGCCGGGAGCGCGCCCGCCGGGAGCGCACTCGCCGGGGACGGCGGCAGTTCGCCGCAGCCGCAGCCGCAGCCGCAGC
>JAOPUS010000233.1 GCA_025963345.1 Blastococcus sp.
GGCCACCTGTGCTTCGCCGAGGAGCGGACCGGGCTGTTCTTCGCCGGCGACCACGTGCTCCCGCGGATCACCCCCAACATCTCGACCATCACCGGCGGCGCCGCTGACCCGCTGCGCGACTACCTCGAGTCGCTGGCCGCCGTCGGGACGACCGAGCCGGCCGAGGTGCTGCCGGCCCACGAGTGGCGATTCCGCGGCCTGAAGAGCCGCACCGACGAGCTCACCGCCCACCACGAGCACCGGCTGGGCGAGCTCGTGGATGCGGTCCGGGCCAACCCGGGGAGCACGGCGTGGCAGCTGGCCGGCCACCTGACCTGGTCGCGTCCCTGGGAGCAGTACGAGCGCGGCATGCGGATCTTCGCCGTCACCGAGACCGACGCCCACCTCCGGCTGCTGGCCAGCCGGGGAGACATCACCGGCACCGGCAGCCCGGCACCCACGTGGACCCTCGCCGTCCGGTGAGCGGGGGCACCACCGTCGCCGACCTGGCCCCACGCGTCCTGGCCGCCGGGCCCCGGCTCGGGAACACCCGGCTGGTCTGCGTCGACGGTCCGGCGGGGTCGGGCAAGACCACCGTCGCGGAGCGCCTGATCGGTGCACTCGAAGGCACCGCCGAGCTCGTGCACATGGACGATCTCTACGCCGGGTGGACGCTCACCGGCGCCGTCGCGCGGCTGTCCGCCGGCGTGCTCCGGCCGCTGGCGGAGGGGCGGGCCGGCGGTTACCACCGCTACGACTGGGCGGCCGGGCGCTTCGGCGTCGAACTGGTCGGAGTCCCGGTGCCCGAGGTGCTCGTCGTCGAGGGATGCGGCAGCAGCCCGCGCGCGCTCGACGCGTGGACGACGCTGCGGATCTGGGTCGAGGCGCCGCCCGCGGTGCGGCTGCGCCGGGGCCTGGCCCGCGACGGCGCCGTCCTCGAGCCGGAGTGGCGCGCCTGGCAGCGCACCGAGGCGGCGGAGTTCGCCCGGGAGGACACCCGCGCACGGGCCGACCTGCGGGTGGACGGCGCTCCGCCATGCCCCGACGGGGCCATCGTCGTCCTCGGCTGACCCCGCCGTGCGATGGATCTCATCGCCAGGACACGCGCCCGGAACGGCGACGCAGCACGATGGGGCCGTGACCGAAACAGGGACCGACGACGCGAACCTGCCGCTGGCGGGCTATACGGTCGCCGTGACCGCTGCCCGGCGCAAAGAGGAGCTCGGCGCCCTGCTGGGCCGCCGCGGTGCACGGGTCGTCTACGCCCCGGCCATCCGGATCGTGCCGCTGTCCGACGACGCCGACCTCGTGGCGGCCACCCGCGAGGTCCTGGCCCGGCCGGTCGACCTCGTCATCGCGACCACCGGGGTCGGCTTCCGCGGCTGGCTCGAGGCCGCCGACGCCTGGGACCTGCCGCTGGTGGAACACCTGCTGCCGGCCCGGGTGCTCGCCCGCGGACCCAAGGCGCGCGGCGCGATCCGTGGCGGTGGCCTGGTGGACGCCTGGTCGCCGGAGTCGGAGTCCTCGGCCGAAGTGCTCTCCTACCTGCTGTCCGGCGCGGAGGGCCCGCTCGACGGCCGTCGGATCGCCGTCCAGCTGCACGGTGATCCGCTGCCCGACCTCGTCGCGGGCCTGCGGGAGACCGGCGCGGAGGTGCTCACCGTGCCGGTCTATCGGTGGGTGCTGCCCGAGGACGTCGCCCCGGTCCGCAAGCTCGTCGCGACGATCGTGGCCGGCGGGGTCGACGCGGTGACCTTCACCAGCGCCCCGGCGGCGGCCAGCCTGCTCGCCGTCGCCGAGGAACTGGGCCAGAAGGCGGAACTGATCGCGGCGCTGAACGACCGCGTGCTGGCGATCGCCGTCGGCCCGGTGACGGCCGGCCCGCTCGACGCCGCAGGCGTGCCGAGCCACCAGCCCGAGCGGGCGCGGCTCGGTGCGCTGGCCCGCGAGGTCGTCGCCCGGTTGCCCGAACGCGATCCCGTCCTGGGAATCGGCGCGCACACGCTGCAGGTCCGCGGGTTCGCCGCGGTCCTCGACGGCCGAGTGGTGGACCTGCCGCCGGGACCCATGGCCGTGCTGCGGGAGCTGGCCCGTCGGCCCGGGCACGTCGTCTCCCGACCCGAGCTGATCGACTCACTCCCGGGCGCCGGGGACGGGCACGCGGTGGAGATGGCGGTGACCCGGCTCCGCGCGGCGCTCGGGGCGCCCGTCGTCGAAACCGTCGTCAAGCGGGGCTATCGGCTGGCACTCTGATCGGCTGACCCCCGCCGACGACCGGGAGGCAAGGCCATGACCGTGCTGGTGGCGTACGCGAGCCGGCGAGGGTCCACCCGCGGGGTGGCCGAGCGGATCGCGGCCAGGCTGCGAGACCACGGCCTGGACGTTCACCTGGACCCCTTGCTGGGTCGCGAGGAAGTCGGCCGCTTCCAGGCCGTCGTCGTCGGCAGCCCCGTGTACTCCGGGGAGTGGGAGCGCGAGGCGGTCGACTTCGTCCGCCGGAACGCCCCCGCCCTGGCCGGGCACGCCGTGTGGACGTTCAGCGTCGGCTGGCTCGGCCACGGCAAGGACGGGACGCCGCCGGACGCGAGGCGCCTGGACGAGATCCACCGCCTCGTCCCGGCACGCGAGCACCGCTTCTTCCTCGGCGCCCTCGACGCCGCCGACCTGCCGCTGCTGCAGCGGCTGACCTTCCGGATGAGGGGCGGACGGTCCGGTGACTCCCGCGACTGGCCGGCGATCGAGTCCTGGACCGACGAGATCGCCCGTCAGCTCACGACCAGCACGAGCGCGCGCTGACGCCGTCCGTCAGACACCGGCCATCCGGGCCTGCGGGCGCAGGTAGACGACCCAGGTGACGGCGACGCAGGCCACGTAGAACGCGATGAACACCAGGTAGGCGGAGTCGCCGCTGCCGGTGGTCAGGAACGACTGCCGGAAGGCCAGGTTGACCAGGACGCCGCCGAACGCCCCGATGGCCCCGGCGATACCGATCAGCGCCCCCGACATGCGCAGCGCCCTCCGGTCGGCCGCCCGGGAGTCCCCGCCCGCGGCCACCGACTGCTGCGCCTGCGACCGGAAGATCGCCGGGATCATCTTGTAGGTCGAGCCGTTGCCGATGCCGCTGAAGACGAAGAGCAGCACGAAGCCGACGACGAACAGCGGCAGCGACTCCACCTGGCTCGCAATCCAGACGACGCCCGCGCCGAGCGCCATGGCGACGAAGTTCCAGCAGGTGATCCGCGCACCGCCGAACCGGTCGGCCAGCGTCCCGCCCACCGGGCGGATCAGCGAGCCGAGCAGCGGGCCGAGCCAGGTGAGCGACGCGGCGGCCAGCGGCGTGGCGAAGGACCCGGTGAACTGGTTCTGCAACACCTGGCCGAAGGCGAACGAGAACCCGATGAACGAACCGAACGTGCCGATGTAGAGGAACGACATGATCCAGGTGTGCGGCTCCCGGGTCGCCTCGCGCATGGCCCGCGGCTGGTTGCGCGCCGTCGTGAGGTTGTCCATGACGAGGGCGGCGCCGGCGGCGGCGATCACGATCAGCGGGATGTAGACGGCCAGGATCAGCCGCGGGTGCTCCGCGCCGGCCGTGGCCAGCACGAGCAGCCCGACCAGCTGGACGACGGGCACGCCGAGGTTGCCGCCGCCGGCGTTCAGGCCGAGCGCCCAGCCCTTGAGCCGGTCGGGGTAGAAGGTGTTGATGTTGGCCATCGAGCTGGCGAAGTTGCCGCCTCCGACACCGGCCAGGCAGGAGACCACCAGCAGGGTCGTGAAGGAGACGCCTGGCTCCAGCACGATCGCGACGGCGATGGTCGGGACGAGCAGCAGCGCGGCGCTGACGATCGTCCAGTTGCGGCCGCCGAACGTGGCGACCGCGAACGTGTAGGGCAGCCGCACGAAGGCGCCCAGCGCCGTCGGCAGGGTGGTCAGCAGGAACTTGCCGGCCGGGTCGATGCCGAAGACCGCCTCGGGCAGGAAGAGCACCAGCACCGACCACAGGCTCCAGATGGAGAAGCCGATGTGCTCGGAGAAGATCGAGAAGAAGAGGTTGCGGCGGGCGACCTTCTTGCCGGTGGACTCCCAGAACTGCGGGTCCTCCGGCCGCCAGTCCTCGATCCACTTTCCCCGGCCGGACGCCGGTGGCTCGGGCGGGGCCGAGACCGGGTTCAGCGCTGCGGCGGAGGTGTCGGGGCGGGTGGGTGCGGCCATGCGTCGACGGTCGCAAGGGCCGGTTTCGCCGGCGTCGCCCCGCTGGTGAACCCGTGTTCCGTTTCCCTCACCGCGGCTGACCCGCTGTGGTGAGGGGAGGGGCCGCCGGTGTGCAGGAGCTGCGCCGGACCGACGAAGATCACCTCGTGACCGCATCCGAGGAGACCGTGACCGGCCGGGCGCTGGTCGAGGCCGGGAGCCCCGTGGCCGGTTCGATGAGCCGGGCGGCGGCCACCGTCGTCTTCGAACCCGAGGCCGCCGCGGTGCAGGTCGACGCGCGGTTCGCGGCCTCCCTGCGCGTCGTCGCCGGCGACGCGGCCGCCCTGAGCGTGTCGCGGGAACGGGTGCGGGTGGGGGCGGCCCTGGCCTTCGCTGTCGAGTACGCGGCGACCCTGCACCGGAACGGCCGCCCGGTGCGCTCCGACGGCTGGTTCGACCCCCGGACGGGGAACCGGCCCGTGGCGGCGGAGGTCACCGAGACGGTCGTGGCAGCGGCCCGCCGCTCCACCGACGAGCGTCGGGTGCGCCACCTCGGCTATCTCCTCGCCGAGGCCGCCGTCTCTCCCGATGTCGACGCCGACCTCGTCGGGCGGGCGCTGCGGTCGGCCGAGTCCCTGAGCTGGCGGCAGCTTGCCCTGCTCGCCGGCGTCGGCCGCCGTGACCGCGCGCCGCTGCCGATGGCCCCGCTCGAGGACGACCCCCGCGCGTGGACGGCCTGGGGCGCCCGGGAGGACGTCGCCGACCTGCAGCGCTCCGGCCTGCTCGACCCGCCGATCGCCCAGCCCCGCGCCGGCTCGGTCCTCCCCCGGCTGCGGATGGCCGACCTGCGGCTGACCCGCCGAGGCGTCCTCGTGCACCGACTGCTCGTCCTGGACCTGCTGCACGAGGACGCCGTCACCGCCGGCCTCGCGGATCTGGGCCTCCCCCGCTCCTGATTCCTGCGGTCAGAGCGGCCGTGGCCGAATCGTGTCCTCCCGGGATGGATCGGCGTCTGGTGCGAGCGCGTCCCAGAGGCATGAACGTCAACCGAGCGCGGGCCGTGGCAGCCCTCCTGGCCGGACTGCTCGTCTCGACCGCCTGTCGTTCCGAACAGGGGACGGCGTGCCCGGCCATCGGATGGCTCGACGCACTGACCGTCGAGCTGGATGGCTGGGCGGAGGTGCCCGGCGGCTCCGTCACCGTCGAGTGCCCCTCCACCTGTGCCCGGGAGATCCGCCTGGACGCACCGGCGATCGAGCGGAACGAGGTGTCCGTAGCTCTCTCCGGTGCCACGACCACGGTCCCGTTCACCTACGGCAGGCCGGACTCCGTCGTCGTCACCGTCACCGGTCCCGACGGCGCGGAGCTGGCCCGTCAGCCGGCCGATGTCGACTGGCGCCAGGTGGGCGGCTCGGCGGAGTGCGGCGGCCCGATGGCGGCGACCGTCGTCGTCCCGGCTCCCTGACCGGTCAGACGTCGACGACGACCTCGCCTTCGACGTCCCGCACGGGGAACACACGGATCGGCGCGGCGCCGTTGGTCGCGACGCCGTCGGACCACCGGTAGGCGTAGAGGTGCAGCGGGCAGACCAGCACGTTGACGTCGGTCTGCCCGTCGGCGAGCGGCCCCCCGGCGTGTGGGCACGCCGCCTGCGTCGCGTGCAGCGAGCCGTCGCGCAGGCGGAACACCGCGATCTGCTCACCGCCGGCGACGAACGCCCGCCCCTCCCCCATCGGGATCTCCTCGACCCGGCCCACGACCACCTCGGTCGTCGTCCGGTTGTCGGTCAGCTCGGTGATGCTCATCGGACCGGCACCTTCGGCAGCTCGACCAGGGGTAGGGATCGGCGGAACTGGCCGGGGGTGGCCGGCTGTTTGCCGTCCTGGCCCCACGGGTCGGTGTAGGCGTCGATCGAGCGCTGCATGCCTGCGTCGAGGTCTGCGAGGATGCCCTCGCTGTCCTCCAGGAGCACCTGCTTCAGCGTGTCCAGGCCCACGCGCGGCACGAAGTCGTAGGTGCGCTCCAGCCAGTTGGCGTTCTCCCGGTAGTACTGCATGAACCGGCCGGTGAGGGTGAGCACCTCCTCCGCGGAAGAGACCGTCGCGAGCAGGTCGCCCTTGCGGACAGACGCCCCGGCCGCGCCACCGACGTAGACCTCCCACGTGCCGTTGCCGATCGCCACGACGCCGACGTCCTTGACGTAGGCCTCGGCGCAGTTGCGCGGGCAGCCGACGACGGCGAGCTTCATCTTCGCCGGGCTCTCAATGCCCTGGAACCGGGTCTCGAGGTCGATGCCCAGCTGGGTCGAGTCGCCCAGGCCGAAGCGGCAGAAGTCGCTGCCGACGCAGGTCTTCACCGTGCGGAAGCTCTTGCCGTAGGCGTAGCCCGACGGCATGCCCAGGTCGTCCCACATCGCCGGCAGGTCCTCCTTGCGGACGCCGAGAAGGTCGATCCGCTGGCCGCCGGTCACCTTCACCATGGGGACCTCGTACTTCTCGGCGACCTCGGCGATCTTCCGCAGCTGGGCCGGCGTGGTCACGCCGCCCTTCATCTGTGGGACGACGGAGAACGTGCCGTCGCGCTGGATGTTGCGTGCACGCGGTCGTTGATGAACTTCGCGTCGTTCTCCTGGACGTACTCGGTGCCCCAGATCATCCGCAGCAGCGAGGTCAGGCCCATCTTCGACTTCGCGTCGTCCTGGCCGTTCGGCGCGAGAGCGGAGAAGACGGCGGAGACGCTGCGCAGGTCCTGCTCCCGGATCGCCGCCATGAGCTCGGGCTTGGCCATCGGGACGCCCGGCACGTACCAGGAGGCCGCCGGGTCCTCGCCGAGGTCGCCGTCTGCGGCCCATTCGACGATCTGCTTGACCAGCGACTTGCACGACCCGCAGCCCTTGCCGGCACGGGTCCGGTCCATGACCTCACCGACGCTGCCGCACCCGTCGGCGACCGCCCCGCAGATCGCGCCCTTGGAGACGCCGTTGCAGTTGCAGACCTGGGAGTCGGCCGGCATCTCCGCGACCCCGACCTCCTCGGCGCCGTCGGAGAGGTC
>JAOPUS010000242.1 GCA_025963345.1 Blastococcus sp.
CCGCAGGACGAGCGAAGGAGGTGCGATGGCCGGCCCGATGACCGAGCGGCGCCCCGTCGCGCCCCGGGACGCGCCCGTCGGCCCGACGCCACCGGAGCTGCTGCCGGAGGCGGTGCGGCGGGCCGTCACCGACATCGCCGGTGCGCCCGGCGCCTGGTGCCCCGAGCTCTCCCCGGAGGGTGACCGGGTCGCCTACGTCACCGACCGGTCGGGCATCCCGCGGCTGGAGGTGGCCCGGCTCGACGGCGCGACCCCGCTGGTGCTGTCCGGCCCCGCCGAGGAGGTCGTCTCCGTCGCCTGGTCGCCGGACGGCGGCCGGCTCGCCTACCTGGTGAGCCCGGGTGGTTCGATCTGCGCCGAACTGCACGTGGTGCGGCCCGACGGCAGCGGCCACCGGGTGATCGCCGGTGAGGACCCCCGCGCGACCGTCTTCGCCGGCGGCTGGACCGGCCCCGGGCACTACGTCTGCTCGATCGCCCCCGGCGACGGGCCGGACGCCGACATCGTGCTGGTCGACGCCGCGACCGGGGAGCACCGCACGCTCGCCGTCGGCGGCTTCCTCTCGGTCACCTCGGTGTCGGTCGACGAGCGCTTCGTGCTGGCCCGCCGCGGCCCCCGCGGCTACCGGCACATCGTCGTGATCGACGTCGCCACCGGGGTGCAGCGGCGGGCGCTGGGGCTGGACGCGCCGGGCGGGATCGCGTCCGAGGACGGCCGGTTCGGTCCGGACGGGCGCTCGCTGTACGTCCGCGCCTCGCTGCCCGGTGCGCCGTTCACCGACCGGGCCGGGCTGGTCGCCGTCCCCCTGTCCGAGGACGGCGTCCCGGGCGAGGGCCGGGTCGTCCTGTCGCGCCCCGACGCAGACCTGGACGGTTACGCGCTGCGGACCGACGGCACCGTGCTCGCCGTGTGGAGCGTCGACGGGGTCACCGAACTGCTGGTGCACGCCGCGTCCGACGGCGCGGTGGTGCGCCAGATCGCGCTGCCCGAGCCGGTTCTGCCGGGCTGGTCGCTGTCGGCCGACGGCGCCACCATGATCGCGGAGCTGACCGGCCCGCGGGCGCCGCGCGGGCTCTGGGTCGTGCCGATCACCGGCCCCGCGGCACCCGCGCTGGTGCCGTCGGCCCCGGGCCGTCCGGACCCGGCGTTGCTGGTGACGCCGGTCCGCTACGAGTACGCCGCCGCCGACGGGCTGCCGCTGTCGGGCTGGCTCTACACGCCGCGCGGCGTGCAGGGGCCCAACCGCACGGTGGTCAGCTTCCACGGCGGCCCGGAGGGGCAGGAGCGGCCGAGCTACTCCCCGGTCGCGCAGAGCCTCGTCGCCGCCGGCTTCACCGTCTTCGCCCCGAACGTGCGCGGCTCGGGCGGTTTCGGCCGCGCCTTCGTGACCGCGGACGACGGGCCCGCACGGGAGGCGTCGTTCGCCGACGTCCGGACGACGGTCGACGAACTCGTCGCCGCCGGCATCGCCGCACCCGGGCGGATCGGGGCGCACGGGTGGTCCTACGGCGGCTACCTGACCCTGGTCGCGCTGACCCGGTGGCCGGAGCTGTTCGCGGCAGGCGTCACGCTGGCAGGCATGAGCGACCTGCGGACCTTCTTCGCCGGCACCGAACCGTGGATGGCCGCGGCCTCCGTCACCGAGTACGGCGACCCGGTCACCGACCGGGACATGCTCGCCGCGCTCTCGCCGATGACCGACCTCGAGCGGCTGACCTCGCCGGTGCTGTTGGCCCACGGGGACCGGGACACCAACGTGCCGGTCGCCGAGTCGGTCCAGGCCCACCAGGAACTGCAGGCCCGCGGTGCGCCCAGCGACCTGCTGCTGCTGCCCGGTGAAGGTCACACCATCGTGGGCCGGGACCACCTCGTCGAACTCAGTGAGCGCGTCGCCGCCTGGTTCGACCGCTGGCTGTGAGCCGGGACTTCTTCGCCGGCTATCCCGCATCGCCCGCCGACGAGGCGGTCTCCCCGGACGGCCGGCTGCGGGACGACTACGCCGTGCTCGGGCCCGCATTGGAGCGCGTGGGGATCGCGGGCCTGACGGCCGCCGCGACCGCGGCGGAAACTGAGCGCGAGGCGCGCGGGGTGACGGTCGGGTCGTGGTCCGACGGCCGGCAGACCGTCCGCCCGTTCCCGCTGGACCCGGTGCCGCGCATCGTCCCCGCCGCCGAGTGGTCGCGGGTGGCGGCCGGCGTCGAGCAGCGGCACCGGGCGCTGAACGCCTTCCTCGCCGACGCCTACCGCGCCGCCGGACGCCGACGCGGGGATGCCGACCGTGCGCCCGAGGTGGTGCGGGCCGGAGTGCTGCCGGAGTGGGCGGTCGCGCACAGCCCCGGCCGGCATCCCGACGCGGTCGGGCAGGCGTGGCCGGGTCAGCCGCGGGCCGCGGTGGCCGCCGTGGACGTGCTGCACACCTCGACCGGTGACTGGGTGGCCGCCACCGACCACCTGCGGGTGCCCGCCGGTCTCGGCTACGCGCTGGCCAACCGGGACAGCGCCCTCGCGGGTCTGCCGGAGCTGTTCGACGTGGCCCCGGCCGACCCGTGGGACGCGGTGCCGGCGCTGCGCGCGGGCCTGGGCGCTGCGGCCCCCCCGGCCTGCCCGGGGAGCCCGCGGATCGCCGTCCTCAGCGCGGGGGAGAGCGACAACGCCTGGTTCGAGCACCGGCTCCTGGCCGACGCCCTGGGGGCTCCGCTGGCCCGGGCCGCCGACCTCTGGCCGCGGCTGGACGGCGGGGTGGAGGTCTCCGTGGGTGGCGTCCGGCACCCCGTCGACGTCCTGTACCGGCGTTTCGACGACGGCATGCTCGGCGCCTTCCGGACGCCGGTCGGGCAGTCGCTGGACATGCTGCTCAGCGAGGCTGTGCGGGCGGGCCGGCTGGGACTGGCCAATGTGCCGGGCAACGGGCTCGCCGACGACACCGCCACCTACGCCTGGGTGCCCGCGATGATCCGGTTCTACCTGGGGGAGGAGCCGCTCATCGGCTCCCTGCCCACGTGGGTGCTCGCCGACGAGACGCAGTGGGCGCAGGTGCGCGACCGGCTGCACGAGATGGTGATCAAGCCGGTGGCCGGGTACGGCGGGCGTGGAACGGTCTTCGGCCCGTTCTGCTCGGCCGCGGAGCTGGCCTCCCTGCAGGCGGAGGTCGCGGCGGCGCCGTACCGCTTCGTCGCGCAGCAGCCGGTGGAGTCCTCCACCGTGCCGACCCTGGTGGACGGCGCCCTGCAGCCCCGCCGGGTGGACCTGCGGGTCTTCTCGGTGGCGGGCCCAGCGGGAACGGCCGAGGCGCTGCGGGCGCCGTTGACCCGGGTCGCGCTCGGCGGCGGCGCCGGCCGCGGCAGCAAGGACACCTGGCTGCTCGGCTGACCTCTCAGCCGGTGCCGGACCACTCGCCGGCCGGGTGGCTTCGACACCCGCGCATGAGAAGTACCGCCGCCCCGGTCCAGCTGCCGGGGCGGCGCGGGGGGCTAGAGGCGCTCGACCACGTAGTCGATGCAGGCGGTCAGGGCCGTGACGTCGTCGGGGTCGACGGCGGGGAACATGCCCACCCGCAGCTGGTTGCGACCGAGCTTGCGGTAGGGCTCGGTGTCGACGACACCGTTGGCGCGCAGCGTCTTGGCGATCGCTGCCGCGTCCACGGAGTCGGCGAAGTCGATCGTGCCGACCACGAGGGACCGGTGGGCCGGGTCGGTCACGAACGGCGTGGCGTACTCCGACTTCTCCGCCCAGCCGTAGAGCCGGCTCGAGGAGTCGGTGGTGCGGGCGACCGCCCCGGAGAGCCCGCCCAGAGACTGCAGCCACCGGATCTGGTCGGCCAGCAGGAACAGCGTGGCGACCGCGGGGGTGTTGTAGGTCTGGTCCTTGCTCGAGTTGTCGACGGCGATCGACAGGTCGAGGAACCCGGGGATCCAGCGACCGGACGCCTTGATCTCGGCAACCCGCGCGAGCGCCTCGGCCGACATCAGGGCGACCCACAGTCCGCCGTCGGCGGCGAAGGACTTCTGCGGGGCGAAGTAGTAGACGTCGGACTGCCCGATGTCGACCGGCAGGCCACCGGCACCGCTGGTCGCGTCGATGAGGACGAGCGCGTCCGAGTCGGCGCCCGCGGGGCGGATCACCGGGGCCAACACGCCGGTCGAGGTCTCGTTGTGCGCCCAGGCGTACGCGTCGATCCCGGCCTGCCCGGTCGGGAGGGCCAGCGAACCCGGGTCGGCCTTGGCGATCACCGGCTCGTCGAGGAACGGCGCCTCGGCCACTCCGGAGGCGAACTTGGCCGAGAACTCGCCGTAGGTGCCGTGTGCGCTCCGCTGCCGGATGAGCCCGATCAGCGCGGCGTCCCAGAAGGCCGTCGTCCCACCGTTTCCGAGGACGACCTCGTAACCGTCGGGCAGGTCGAACAGGTCGGCGAGGCCCTCACGGATCTGGTGCACCAGGCCCTTGACCGGCGCCTGCCGATGCGAGGTGCCCATGATCGCGGCACCGTCGGTGGCAAGCGCGTGGAGCGCCTCCGGGCGGACCTTGGACGGCCCGCAGCCGAAGCGGCCGTCGGCGGGGAGGAGTTCGGCGGGGATGGAGATGCTCATCCGGGAAGTGCCTCTCGACGGTGCAGGTGGGCGGCCCCACTGCAGGGTCCCGCCGCGAGCGTGCGAGCGGTGGGGGGCAGTGGGGTCCTTGCTCAGGCGGGCGTGGGCTGGTTGATCGCCTTGACGGTGATCGTGTCGAAGCCCTCGACCTCTTCGGGCTTTCGGGGATCGGGACCGATGTAACGGGCCGACGGGCGCACCAGCCGGCCGGTCTTCTTCTGCTCGAGGATGTGCGCGCACCAGCCGGCGGTGCGGGCACAGGTGAACATCGAGGTGAACATGTGGCTGGGGACCTCGGCGAAGTCCAGGACGATGGCCGCCCAGAACTCCACGTTGGTCTCGATCGGCCGGTCGGGGCGACGCTCGCGCAGCTCCTTGAGCGCGGCCTGTTCCAGCGCCAGGGCCGCCTGGAAGCGCGGGGCACCGAGCTCCTCGGCGGAGCGTCGGAGCACGCGGGCGCGGGGGTCCTCGGCGCGGTAGACGCGGTGGCCGAAGCCCATGAGCCGGTCGCCGCGGTCGAGGAGGTCCTTGACGTACTTCTCGGCGTTGCCGCTCTCCTCGACCCCGTCGAGCATGTGCAGCACCCGCGAGGGCGCGCCGCCGTGCAGCGGGCCCGACATCGCGCCGATGGCACCCGACAGCGAGGCCGCCACGTCGGCGCCGGTGGAGGCGATGACCCGGGCGGTGAAGGTGGAGGCGTTCATCCCGTGCTCGGCGGCCGACGTCCAGTAGGCGTCGACGGCGGCGACGTGGCGGGGGTCGGGCTCGCCGCGCCAGCGGACCATGAACCGCTCGACGATGGTGGCGGCCTCGTCGATCCGCTTCTGCGGCA
>JAOPUS010000253.1 GCA_025963345.1 Blastococcus sp.
TGGAGGCCAGCGGCGCCGACGTGAGCCGCGAGTACTACGTCAACGACGCCGGCGCGCAGATCGAGCGGTTCGGCCGCAGCCTGCAGGCGGTTGCACTCGGACGGCCGGTCCCGGAGGACGGCTACCAGGGCGACTACGTCGAGACGGTCGCCCAGCGGGTGCTCGCCGAGACCCCCGGGCTGCTCGACCTGCCGGAGGAGGAACAGCTCCCGGTCTTCGCCGAGAAGGGTGTGGCGGCGATGGTCGCCGACATCCGCAGCACGCTCGACGGCTTCGGCGTCCACTTCGACACGTTCTTCTCCGAGAAGACGCTGCACGAGTCGGGCGCCCTGGAGAAGGCGGTCGCACAGCTGCGCGCACAGGGCCACGTCTTCGAGGCCGACGGCGCCGTATGGCTCCGGACGACGGACTTCGGCGACGACAAGGACCGGGTCCTGGTCAAGGCCGACGGCGAGCCCACCTACTTCGCCGCCGACTGCGCCTACTACCTGGACAAGCGGGCGCGCGGCTTCGAGAAGGTCGTGATCATGCTCGGGGCCGACCACTCGGGCTACGTCGGCCGGTACAAGGCCCTGGTGGCCGCCGCCGGGGACGACCCCGACTCCCACCTCGAGATCCTCATCGGCCAGCTGGTCAACCTGGTGCGCAACGGCGAACCGGTCCGGATGAGCAAGCGCGCCGGCAACTTCGTGCTGCTGACCGACCTTGTGGAGGCGGTCGGCATCGACGCCGCGCGCTACGCCCTGGCGCGGGCCTCGGTCGACCAGCAGATCGACATCGACGCCGACCTGTGGAGCCGGCAGACCAACGACAACCCGGTCTTCTACGTCCAGTACGCCCACGCCCGCATCTCCTCCGTGCTCCGCAACGCGACCGAGCTGGGGCTGTCCCTCGGCGAGCCGGGCGACGTCGACGTCACACAGCTCGGGCATCCCCGGGAGAGCGACCTGCTGCGGGCGATCGGCGAGTTCCCGCGGGTCCTGACCGGCGCCGCCGAGCTGCGGGCGCCGCACCGGGTCGCCCGGTACCTGGAGGAGCTGGCCGGCACGTACCACCGCTTCTACGACTCCTGCCGCGTGCTGCCGCGCGGCGACGAGGAGCCGACTCCGCTGACCACCGCACGGCTGTGGCTGTGCGCGGCGACCGCAGTGGTGCTGCGCAACGGCCTGGCCGTGCTCGGCGTGACCGCTCCGGAGCGGATGTGAGAGCGCACCCCGCAGGCCCGCTGCACGGCAACATCACTCAGCCGACGGCGGCCGGCGCACCCCCGGAGGAGCTCGGGGCGCTGGACGCGCACGTCTGGCCGCGCTCGGCGCAGCGGATCGACGGCGAGCTGCACCTGGGCGGGCTGCCGGTGACCGAGCTGGCCCGCACTCACGGGACCCCGCTGTTCGTGCTCGACGAGGGCGACTTCCGCGGCCGGGCCGAGGACTTCGCCGACGCGTTCGACGGCGCCGACGTCCACTACGCGTCGAAGGCGTTCCTCTGCGGCCAGGTGGCCCGCTGGATCGCCGACGACGGCCTGCACCTGGACGCCTGTAGCGGCAACGAGCTCTCTCTCGCGCTGGCCGCCGGCTTCCCGGCCGAGCGGATCGCGCTGCACGGCAACAACAAGTCGCTGGTGGAGCTCCAGATGGCCGTCGAGGCGGGGATCGGGCACGTCGTCGTCGACTCCTTCGACGAGATCGACCGCCTGGTCCCGCTCGGCGCCGCGCGTATCGCCGCGGGCGGCACTCCGGTCCCGGTGCTGATCCGGGCGACCGTCGGCATCGAGGCACACACCCACGAGTTCATCGCGACCGCCCACGAGGACCAGAAGTTCGGGTTCTCGCTGTCCACGGGCGACGCGCTGGAGGCCGCCCGCCGGGTGGTGTCCGAGCCGGGGCTGCACCTGGCCGGTCTGCACAGCCACATCGGCTCGCAGATCTTCGACACCGCCGGCTTCGAGGCCGCCGCGCACCGGATCGTCGGCCTGCTGGGCGCTGTCCGGGACGCGACCGGCCAGACGCTCGAGGAGCTCAACCTCGGCGGCGGCTTCGGCATCGCCTATCTGTCCGAGGACGACCCCGTCAGCCCGCACGACATCGCCGCGAAGCTGCGCACCGTGGTCGCTTCCGAGTGCGCGGAGCTCGGCCTGCCGGTGCCGCGCCTGGCCGTCGAGCCCGGGCGCGCCATCGCCGGCCCCGGCACCGTGACGCTCTACGAGATCGGGACGATCAAGCCGGTGCGGCTGGGTGCCAGCGGTGCGCCGGGCACGCCGCTGGTGCGCAACTACGTGTCCGTCGACGGCGGGATGAGCGACAACATCCGCACCGCTCTCTACGACGCCAGCTACACCTGCGTGCTGGCCAACCGCAGCTCCGACGCCCCGCCCGCGCTGTGCCGCGTCGTGGGCAAGCACTGCGAGAGCGGCGACATCCTGGTGCGCGACCTCTGGCTGCCGTCGGACGTGCAGCCCGGCGACCTGCTCGCCGTGGCCGCGACCGGCGCCTACTGCTGGTCGATGGCGAGCAATTACAACTACCTGCTCAAGCCGCCGGTCGTCGCCGTACGGGACGGCGCCGCCACCGAGATCGTCCGCCGTCAGACACTGTCGGACGTGTTCGCCCTCGACGCGGTCCTCGCCGACCTGCCCGCCCCCTCCCCGGCTCCCTCGCAGCCCGCCCCCGAGCACGCCGCGGGGGTGCGGTCGTGACGGCACCGTTGCGGGTCGCGCTCCTGGGCTGCGGCACCGTCGGCAGCGCCGTCCTGCGGCTGATCGAGGAGCAGGCCGGTGACCTCAGCGCCCGCATCGGCCGACCGGTCGAGGTGGCCGGGATCGCCGTCCGCCGGCCCACCCACCACACCGACGTCCCCGCGCACCTGCTGACCACGGACGCCCACGCACTGGTCACCCGTGACGACGTCGACCTCGTGGTCGAGGTCATCGGCGGCATCGAGCCCGCCCGGTCGCTCATGCTGGCCGCGTTCGAGGCCGGCAAGTCGGTCGTGAGCGCCAACAAGGCGCTCCTGGCCGAGGACGGCGTGGCGCTGCACGCCGCGGCGGCGAAGGCCGGCGTGGACCTCTACTACGAGGCCGCCGTCGCCGGTGCCATCCCGCTGCTGAGCCCGCTGCGCGAATCGCTGGCCGGCGATCAGATCCGCCGGGTGGTGGGCATCGTCAACGGCACGACGAACTACATCCTGTCCCGCATGGCCGAGACCGGTGCCGGCTTCGCCGAGGCACTGGCGGAGTCGACCGAGCTCGGCTACGCCGAGGCCGATCCCACCGCCGACGTCGACGGCTTCGACGCCGCGGCCAAGGCGG
>JAOPUS010000308.1 GCA_025963345.1 Blastococcus sp.
TCATGGGCATCCACCTGCGCTTCGGCGCCGTCGCCCGGGGCGGGCTGCGCTGGTCGGACCGCCGGGAGGACCTGCGCACCGAGGTGCTGGGTCTGGTCAAGGCGCAGATGGTGAAGAACACCGTCATAGTGCCGACCGGCGCGAAGGGCGGCTTCGTCGTCAAGCAGCCCCTTCCGGACGGCGCTCCGCGCGACGCCGTCCTCGCCGAGGGGCAGGCCTGCTACAAGATGTTCATCGGCGCCCTGCTGTCGCTCACCGACAATCTGGTCGAGGGCACGGTCGTCCCACCGGAGCGGGTGGTCCGGCACGACGGCGACGACACCTATCTCGTGGTCGCGGCCGACAAGGGCACGGCGACCTTCTCCGACCTGGCCAACTCGGTCGCGATCGAGCGGGGCTTCTGGCTCGGGGACGCGTTCGCGTCGGGTGGGTCGGTCGGGTACGACCACAAGGCCATGGGCATCACCGCCCGCGGCGCGTGGGAGTCGGTGACCCGGCACTTCCGCGAGCTCGACATCGACGTCCAGAAGCAGGATTTCACCGTCGTCGGCATCGGCGACATGTCCGGCGACGTGTTCGGCAACGGGATGCTGCTCTCCCCGCACATCCGCCTGGTCGCTGCCTTCGACCACCGCCACGTCTTCGTCGACCCCACCCCGGACGCGGCGTCGTCCTTCGCCGAGCGCACGCGGCTCTTCGGGCTGCAGCGCTCCTCGTGGGCCGACTACAACCGCTCCCGGATCAGCGCCGGCGGCGGCGTGTGGCCACGGACGGCGAAGTCGATCCCGGTCTCCGCACCGATGCGAGCCGCCCTCGGCCTGCCCGACGGCGTGGCCGCCCTCAGCCCCGTCGAGCTGATCCGGGCGATCCTGCTGGCGCCCGTCGACCTGCTGTTCAACGGCGGCATCGGCACCTACGTGAAGGCCTCGACCGAGAGCGCCCTCGACGTGGGGGACAAGGCCAACGACGCCGTACGAGTGGACGGCGAGCAGGTGCGTGCCCGCGTCGTCGGCGAGGGCGGCAACCTGGGGCTGACCCAGCGCGGGCGGGTCGAGTACGCGCTGACCGGCGGGCGGGTGAACACCGACGCGATCGACAACTCCGCGGGCGTGGACACCTCCGACCACGAGGTCAACATCAAGATCGCGCTGAACCGGGTGGTCGACGCCGGGAAGCTCAAGGCCGCGGACCGTGCGGCACTGCTGGGGGAGATGGCCGACGAGGTCGCCGTCGCCGTCCTGGCCAACAACCACGCGCAGAACGCCACCCTGGCTGTCGAGGTGACCTCCGCCCGCAGCCTGCTCGACGCGCACGAGCGGTTCATCCGCAGTCTGGAGCGTTCGGGTCGGCTGCTGCGCAGCGTGGAGGCACTGCCCGACGACCGGCAGCTGGCCGAGCGGCGGCGGGACGGCCAGGCGCTGACCGGGCCGGAGCTTTCGGTCCTGCTCGCCTACGCCAAGCTGCAGGCCGGCACCGAGGTGCTCGGCTCCGGACTGCCCGACGATCCGGCGCTCGAGGGTCTGCTGGTCGACTACTTCCCGGCGCCGCTGCGGAAGCGGTTCCCGGCGGCGATCACCGGCCACGCGCTGCGCCGGGAGATCATCGCGACGGTCCTGACCAACCGCGCGGTGAACATCGCCGGAGTCACCGGCCTCTTCCGGCTGACCCAGGAGACCGGGGCTCCGCTGGGCCGGGTGGTCCTTGCGCACACCGTCGCGCGCGCGGTCTTCGACGTGGACCGGCTCTGGGACGCCGTCCGGCCGCTGGACAACGCGGTCTCGGCGACGACCCAGGTCGAGCTGCGCACCGAGGCGACGCGGCTGGCCGAGCGGACTGCCCGGTGGATCCTGCGCCAGCCGGAGCTCGCCGAGGAGACGGCCCCGGCGATCGCCGATGTGAGGGACCGGTTCATCGCGCCCGTGGCGGTCGTCCGGGCCGGCCTTCCGGGCTGGCTGCTGGGTAGCGAGGCGGAGGCCTACGCCGACCGGGCGACGAAGCTGCAGGAAGCGGGCGTGCCCGCCGAGCTGGCCGCGGAGGTCGCCGCTGCGCCGCTGCTGCCGGCCGCGCTGGACCTGGCCGTGGTCAGCGAGCGGACCGGGGCGCCCGTCGCGCTGGCCGGGCAGGTCATGCAGTGCCTGGTCGAGCGGCTCGGGCTGGTGTCGCTGCGCGAGCAGGTGATCGCCCTGCCGCGGGACCGCCGGTGGCCGTCGATGGCGCGGGCCTCGCTGCGTGACGACCTCGCGATGGAGCAGGCCTCGCTCGTCGAGGACGTGCTGACCTTGCGGACGACCGGCACGGACGATCCCGCGAAGCTGGTCGCGGCGTGGGTCGAGGCCTGGGACACCACGCAGTCACGGTCGGCTGCCCAGCTCGCCGACATCTCCGCGGGGGACCGGCACGAGCTGGCCGAGTTGCTGGTCGCCGTCCGCACGTTGCGTGGGCTCCGGCGCCGCCGCCAGGCCCGCCGCCTCCCCCGCCCCGAGTAGCCCCCCTCCGCGACGAGATCTGCACACTCGCCCCCATGAGCACCCTGATGAGGGCGAATGTGCAGATCTCGCCGGATCTAGGACTTTCTAGGCCAGCTGCTAGAGAATCGTAGAACGCTTCAGAGGGCGGGACGGCGCTCCCCGAACCGGGTTGCCTGCTCGAAGGCGTGGCCCACCTCGAGCACCTTGCGGTCCGCCCGGGGGGCACCGATGATCTGCAGGCCCACGGGCAGGCCGTCGGGTGTGAACCCACCGGGCACCGACAGTGCCGGGGAGCCGGTCGCGGAGATGACCGTGCAGGAGCGCATCCATTCGAGGTAGTTCTCCTGCGGCACCCCCCCGATCTCGGTGGGGTACTCGAGCTCGATCGGGAACGGCAGTACCTGGGTGGTCGGCGCGAGCAGGACGTCGTAGCGCTCGAAGAACGCGATCATCCGCTCGTACAGCTTCGTGTGCAGCTGCTCGGCGCGCGCCAGGTCGGGACCGGTCAGCTTCCCGCCCATCTCGGCGTTCCAGCGGATCGACTCCTTGACCTTCTCCGGGGACCGGCGCGAGATCTCCCCGTAGTTCGCCTCGAACAGCCAGGCCCGCAGCGTCCCGAACACGTCGTCGGCGCCGGAGAGATCCGGGCAGGCGTCCTCGACGGTCGCACCGAGATCGGCGAACACGCCCACGGACGACGCCAGCACCGAGGTGATCGCCGGGTCGACCGTCACGCGGCCACCGAGGTCCGGCGCCCAGGCCACCCGGAGGCCGGCCAGCGACTCCGGCAGGGGAGCGGCGAACCCGGCCGGGTCGTCGGACAGCGAGATGGGCACCCGCGGGTCCGGTCCGGCGAGCACCGAGAGCTGGAGCGCGACGTCGGCGACGGTGCGGCCCATCGGTCCCTGCACCGACAGCTGCGACCAGCCCATGGCGGCCGGCCAGGTCGGCACCCGGCCCGGCGTGGGGCGCAGGCCGACGACGTTGCAGAACGCCGCCGGGTTGCGCAGCGAGCCGCCCATGTCGCTGCCCTCGGCCAGCGGCACGAAGCCCGCGGCGAGCGCCGCCGCGGCGCCGCCCGACGAGCCGCCGGCGGAGAGCCCGTGCCGGTAGGGGTTGTGGGTCGCCCCGAAGACGGTGTTGAAGGTGTGCGACCCGGCGGCGAACTCCGGCACGTTGGTCTTCCCGACGCGGATCGCCCCGGCCTCCTTCAGCCGGGCCACGACCAGCTCGTCGCGCAGCGGCACCGTGTCGATGTGCAGCGGCGAACCCCACGTCGTCCGCATGCCGCCCGTGGCGTGGGTGTCCTTGTGCGCGACCGGCAGCCCGTGCAGCGGGCCCACGGGCTCACCGGCGGCCAGGGCCGCGTCGGCGGCGTCGGCGGCTGCCCGGGCGCCCTCGGCGTCGAGGGTCACGACGGCGTTGAGATCGGGGTTCAGCCGGTCGATCCGGTCGAGGTGCGCGTCGAGCAGCTCACGCGCCGAGATCTCCCGTGAGCGGAGCATCGCGGCGAGCTCTGTCGCCGGCCGGAAGAAGAGGTCGTCGGTCACCGGTGGAGCCTGTCACGGGCCCGCCTGCGCACGGCAGGGGTGTCCGGGGAACGATGGAGGGGATGGACGGCGAACGAGACACGAGCATGGACGGCCCCACCTTCGACGATCTCGGCCTGCGGCCGGAGCTGCTTCGCGCGCTGTCCGGCCTCGGATACGAGGAGCCGACGCCGATCCAGCAGGAGGCGATCCCGCCGCTGGTGGCCGGCCGCGACCTGCTCGGCCAGGCGGCGACCGGCACCGGCAAGACCGCTGCCTTCGCACTGCCGATCCTCCAGCTGCTCCCCGC
>JAOPUS010000414.1 GCA_025963345.1 Blastococcus sp.
GACGACGAAGGACATCACGTAGAGCGGCAGCGGCTTGATCCGCTCGACGACGCCGGTGTGGATCAGGGCCATCGTCGCCATCGTGAACGTCACGAAGAAGACGAGGAAGATCTGCAGGACGTCGGCCTCGGGCAGGGCCTTGGGGTCGATGTAGCGGGACGCGGTGTTGGTGAACGCGCCGCCGAGCCACCAGTCCTTGACGGCCTGCCAGAACGGCGAGGGGACGCCGAAGGCCTGGTTGAACTGCCACTGCCAGATCGGGTAGCCGATGAGCAGCGTGCCCAGGCCGCCCACCATGGCAGCGCCGATCTTCTGGATCGTGGTGTCGAGGACGTTGCGCCGACGGACGAGGCCGCTGTCGATGAAGACCAGGCCGGCGACGACGAGCAGTACGGCGACTGCTCCGAGCGTGTAGATGAACGTCGACAGGATCCAGTTGGTGGACGCCTGCTCGGGGAACTGTTCCATTCCGTCTCCAGTGCAGCGGGGAGGAAGCCGGCCGACGCGGGAAGGCGCGGACGGCGGAGGGCGTGGTGCCCGCCGGCGCGGAACGAGAGCCGGCGGAGGAGCCTCGAACCCGCGGCGTCGCTGTGACCGGGATCGATTGAGGCGGGAACGTATACCGGTATGCCATCGGTCCACAAGAGCCTCTTTTGGCAGGTCACGGGCAGGTCACGGCCCCGCTTGCCGGCTCGTTCCGGGCCGGTTACATCGAATTTCGGCCCCGTAACTTCCGCTGACCGGGGTCTTCCATTCGGCGCTCCGAACCCGCAAGGTCGTGGCGCGGCGATGTGGTTGCGCTCACGTGGTGGGTTGGTATACATGTATGCCAGACCACATCGACGTGGCCCCGCGCACGGTGGCGGAGCCGAGCACCGACGACCCACTGAGAGGAGCAGCAGTGGATCCTGCCTCGACCGCTGAGGTCTACGACCGCGCCGGCTTCGGTCGCCCCGTCGAGCGCGGTAGCCGCCCCGTCGTCGTGGTCGTGGACTTCACCCACGGCTTCACCGACCCCAGATATCCGACGGGCGCGGACATGACCGGACCGGTCCTCGCCACCGCCCGCCTGCTGGAGACGGCCCGGTCCGCCGGCGTGCCCGTCGTGTTCACCACCATCGCCTACGACCCGGGGCAGGTGCGCAGCCTGGCCTGGCTGAAGAAGGCGACCGGCATGGCGGCGCTGGAGCGGGGCAGCCGGCTGGTCGAGGTGGACGAGCGGCTGAGTCCGCGCACGGACGACCATCTCGTGGTCAAGACCGGCGCATCGGCCTTCTTCGGCACCGCGCTGGCCAGCTACCTCGCCTCGCTGCGCGCCGACACGGTGATCGTCACCGGAGCGACCACGAGCGGGTGCGTCCGCGCCACGGTCGTCGACGCCGTGCAGCACGGCTATCCGACGCTGGTGCCGCGGAACTGCGTGGCCGACCGGGCGCAGGGGCCGCACGACGCCAGCCTGTTCGACATCAACGAGAAGTACGGCGACGTGGTCGAGTTCGACGACGTCCTCAGGTACCTGGGTTCGCTGGCCGCGGCCCCGATCGACCCCGCACCACAGCACGTGTCCACGACCCTGTCCGAGGCGGAGGCGCCCGCATGACGCTCACCAGTTCGCAGTCCTCGATCGACGGCGTGCCCAGTTCCGAGGGAGCCGCCGAAGCGGTCCCCGGCAAGCGGTTCGCCAGCCCCTTCGCGGTGCAGACCCCCGCCGGCGCCGAGGGGTGGCAGAGCATGTATCCGTACTACGCGCTGCTCAGCGACGAGCGTCGCGAGCTCGAGGACGGCAAGTTCTGGTTCTTCGACGGGATGCACAACCCCGAACCGCTGTACCCGTTCGACACGATCATGACCGAGAACTGGTGGGTCGCGGCCAGCCAGATGTCCACCCGCGTGTGGCCCATCCCGCCGGCCGGTGGCATCGACCACCGGATCATCAACGGGTACCTCTACATCAGCCCCAACGCCGTGACCGATCCGGCCGAGGTAGCCCGCCGGGCCGAGGAGTTCTCGGTCCGCGCCGGGCACTACTACGAGAACTGGGACGAGATCTACGAGCAGTGGGTCGCCAAGGCGACGGACTGCATCGAGCGGCTCAAGGCCATCCGGTTCGCCCCGCTCCCGGAGATCGAGCCGGCCAGCAGCGTCACCGAGCACCGCGGCCTGTACTCCTCCTACGACCTGCTCACGAAGTACGGCGCCCTCATCGAGAACATGTTCGAGATGGGCTCGTACCACTTCGAGATGCTCAACCTCGGCTACGGCGCCTACCTGACCTTCCGGGAGTTCTGCCAGGCGGCGTTCCCCGGCATCAGCGACCAGACGATCGCCAGCATGGTGTCGGGCATCGACATCCTGCTGTTCCGTCCGGACGACGAGGTGCGCCGGCTGGCCCAGCTGGCCGTCGACCTCGGTCTGACCGAGGTCGTGCTGAACCACGAGGACCCCGCCGAGGCGCTGGCCGCCATCGGCGAGCAGGCGGACGGCGCGCAGTGGCTGGCCGCCTTCGAGAAGGCCAAGGACCCGTGGTTCTGGTTCTCCACCGGCGCCGGCTACACCCACAGCGACCGGGCGTGGATCGACGACCTGCGGCTGCCCTTCACCGCGTTGCGTGGCTACGTCCAGGGTCTGCTGGCGGGTGAGGACATCCGCCGCCCGCTCGAGGCGATCCTCGCCGAGCGCGTGCGGGTCACCGCGGAGTACCGCACCTACCTGCCGACCGAGGCCGACCAGGAGTCCTTCGACGGGCTCGTTGAGCTCGCCCGTCAGGTCTTCCCGTTCGTGGAGAACCACAACTTCTACGTCGAGCACTGGCACCACTCGCTGTTCTGGTCGAAGGTGCGCGAGCTCGGTGACGTGTTCGTGGCACACGGCTTCCTGGACGACCGGGAGGACCTCTTCTACCTGCACCGCAACGAGATCTACTCGGCTCTCTACGACCTGAACATCGGCTGGGCCACCGGCACCGAGGCGCGCGGCGTCACCTACTGGCGGCCCGAGGTCGAGCGCCGTCGCCGCATCCGCGACGTGCTCAAGGCCAACCCGCCGGCGCCCGCGCTCGGCGCGCCGCCGGAGTTCATCACCGAGCCGCTCACGGTCATGCTCTGGGGCATCACCCAGGAGTCGGTGCAGGAGTGGCTGGGCGTCGACGGCCAGGAAGGCGGCGAGCTGCGCGGCGTCGCGGCGTCGGCCGGCAAGGCCACGGGCCGGGCCCGGGTGATCATCGACCCCGAGCAGCTGCACGAGGTGGAGGACGGCGACATCCTCGTCTGCCGGATCACCGCCCCCAGCTGGGCGCCGGTGTTCTCCCGGCTCGCGGCGGCAGTCTCCGACGTCGGCGGGATCATGGCCCACACCGCCATCGTCTGCCGCGAGTACGGCCTGCCGGCAGTCGTCGGCACCGGCTTCGCCACCACGACGATCCGTACCGGCCAGCTCATCGAGGTCGACGGGAACACCGGCGTCGTCCGCGTGCTGGAGGAGGTGGCCCAGTGACCGACGGCCGTCCCTTCGTCCTCTGGATCGACGACCCCGCGGCCGTCGGCAGCCGGCTGCTCGGCGGGAAGTTCGGCAGCCTCGCCGAGATGACCGCCGGCGGGTTCGCCGTCCCCGGCGGATTCGGCATCACCACCACCGCCTACCGCTCCTTCCTGGAGTCCGCCGGCCTGGCCGAGCGGGCCCGGGCGGTGCGCGCCGAGGCCGTCGGCGCCGACCTGGCGCAGGTGCAGGCGATCAGTGCGGAGTTCACCGCGGCGATCGAGGCCGCGCCGCTGCCGGCGGACCTGGAGACCACGATCAGGGCCGCCTACGCCGAGCTCGAGCGGCGGACCGGGCAGCAGGGTCTGCCGGTCGCGGTGCGCTCCAGCGGCGAGTCCGAGGACCTCGCCGGGGCCAGCTTCGCCGGCCAGTACGACACCTTCCTCTGGATCCGGGGTGCCGAGGAGGTGCTCCGGCACGTGCGCAGCTGCTGGGCGGGCATGTTCGGCGCTGCGGTGCTGACCTACCGGCCCGACTCCGACCTGGCGGCTGCGACCGCGGACCACGGCATCTGCGTCGGCATCCAGCAGATGGTGGAGGCACGGGCCGCCGGGGTCATGTTCACCCTCGATCCGGTCACCGGCGACCGCTCCAAGGTGGTCATCGAGGGGTGCTGGGGCCTCGGTGAGGGCGTCGTCAGCGGCGGCGTCACCCCGAGCCGCTACGTCGTGGACAAGGTCACCTTCGAGGTGCTGAAGCGCGACGTGGCCCACCAGGAGTCCAAGTACGGCTTCGACCCGGCCATCGCCGCGGTCGGGCTGGTCCCGGTGGCGGCCGAGCTCTGCGACGCGCCCTGCCTGACGGACGACCAGATCAACGCCCTCGCCGAGCTGGCCAAGAAGATCGAGCGGCACCGCGGTGCGCCGCAGGACATCGAGTGGGCGGTCAGCGGGGCGGGCGACGTGCACGTCCTGCAGGTGCGCCCGGAGACCGTGTGGAGCCACCGGCAGGCCGCGCAGCTGGTCACGGAGAAGAAGTCGGCGGTCAGCCACGTGCTGGCCCGCTTCGCCGGGGTCGGCGTCGTCCAGGGCGGGACCAGCGGCTCGTGAAGCCGGCCGCCTTCGCCTACCACCGGCCGGC